>JAZOSL010000084.1:0-12540 GCA_045657085.1 Acutalibacteraceae bacterium
ATGTACGGCAGTGAAATGAATGATTCTTTTAGAATTGAAAACGATAAAATTGTTACAGAAACTAACAATAACGGTGGAATTAACGGTGGTATTTCAAATGGTATGCCTTTAGTTATAAAATGTGCCGTAAAACCAACTCCTTCAATTTCAAAAGAACAGAATACAGTTGATTTTATTAACAATGAAAACACTACTCTTTCCGTAAAAGGCAGACACGACCCTTGCATTGTTCATAGAGCCCGTGTTGTTGCCGATAGTGTTATCGCTATAGCTTTATGCGATATGCTTTCACAAAAATTCGGTATTGATTGGCTTGGTGTAAAGTAATGGAATACGGTTGTATAGGTGAAAAGTTATCCCATAGCTTTTCTAAAGAGATACACAATCTTCTTGCTGATTATGATTACAGACTAATAGAGTTGAAAAGGGAAGAATTAAAAGATTTTTTTTATAGAAAAGAATTTAAAGCAATTAATGTAACAATACCCTATAAACTTGATGTAATACAGTATCTGGATTGGATTTCTGATGAAGCAAAAGAAATTAATGCAGTTAATACTATTGTTAATAAAAATGGTAAGCTCTATGGTTATAATACAGATTTTTATGGCTTGAAAGCCCTTATTCAAAAGAAAATAGAGTCATTTGAAGGGAAGACTGTAGCTATTCTCGGTAGCGGCGGAACTTCTAATACAGCTTTCGCAGTTTCAAAAAATCTTTGTGCTGAAAAGGTTGTAAGAGTTTCAAGAACAAAGAAATCCGGATTTATAACGTATGATGAGTTATATAGCAATTTCAAGGATTGCGAAGTTTTAATAAATACAACTCCTTGTGGAATGTTTCCTGATTCAAACGAAGTACCTGTTGATATCACCCGATTACCAAAGGTTGAGATGGTATTTGACGTTGTTTATAACCCCTTAAAAACCAAACTTGTTGCAGAAGCAGAAAAGCAGGGCGTAAAAACAGCTAACGGACTTTTTATGCTCGTAGCCCAGGCAGCGTATGCAGTAGAGAAATTTATCGATACTGAGATTTCTGAAAGCAAAATTGATGATGTTTATCAGAAAATATGTAAAGATAAAATAAATATCGTGTTAATTGGTATGCCTGGTTGTGGAAAAACTTCTGTTGGTAAAGCATTAGAAAACAAGTTATCTAAAAAGTTGATTGATAGTGATTTTGTTTTGACTGAAAAAGCTAATAAAACAATTCCTGAAATTTTCGGGGATTTTGGAGAAGAATATTTCAGAAATCTTGAAAAAGATGTGATTCAAAATGTATCTTCTTTCAATTCTCAAATAATTGCAACAGGTGGAGGGGTTGTTTTAAATAGTCAGAATATTGATAATTTAAAAAGCAACGGTAGAGTCTATTTTATTGACAGACCTATTGATTTGCTTGTCACAACTGATGACAGACCTTTGTCTAGTAACAGACAGGATCTTGAAAAAAGGTATAATGAAAGATACGGTTTGTATACAGCTTCTGCTGATGTAATTATTGATGGAACAGGAACTGTAAATGAAGTCGCTGAAAGAATCGAGGCTGATTTTAATGAATATTCTTGTTATTAACGGACCTAACCTTAATATGTTGGGTATAAGAGAACCTGAAATTTATGGTAAGGAAACCCACAATACTTTAATTAAAAAAATTGAAGAATACGGAAAAAAGAATAATGTAAATATCAGGTGTTATCAGTCTAACCACGAGGGTGACTTGGTTGATATTATTCAGTTTGCTTACGGTGTTTATGACGGTATAGTTATAAATCCGGGTGCTTATACTCACACAAGTATTGCTATTCTTGATGCTTTGAAAGCTGTGGGTATTCCTGCAGTTGAGGTTCATATATCTGACGTCGATGCAAGAGAAGATTTCAGAAAAATAAGCTATGTAAGACAAGCTTGTTTTGAAACGATAAGTGGTAAGGGTACTGACGGATATCTTTTAGCAATAGATTCTTTAATAAAGAAGATGAAATAATGGATGTTAAAATTTTGCCTTCTGTGGCATATGGTGAAATAAACGCCCCACCTTCAAAAAGCGTTGCACACCGCATGTTGATATGTGCAGCTTTAAGTGATGGTGTAAGTGAAATATCAGATTTAGGATTTAACGATGACATTACTGCAACAATAGGGTGTTTGAAAAGCTTTGGTGCAAGTATTGAAATTATTAATAACAAAGCCATCGTAAAAGGCGTTGACTTTTCCGTTATACATAAAAAACTTGAGCTTAATTGTAACGAAAGTGGCAGCACTTTAAGATTTTTGATACCACTCAGTACAATTCTTAGTGAAAAAACATTTTTTTACGGTAGCGAAAGGCTTGTTTCACGTCCTCAGAGTGTCTATAAAGAGCTTTTTGAAAAGCAAGGATTGTTGCTTCAAAAAACTTCCCAACGCCTTGAAACAGGTGGTAGGCTTAAAAGTGGCGTGCTTGAAATAGCAGGGGATGTGAGCAGTCAGTTTTTAACGGGACTTTTCGTTGCGTTACCACTTTTAGACGGTGATACTGAAATTTGTTTAACAACACCTCTTGAAAGTGCACCGTACGTTGATATTACGATAGACGTGTTATCAAAATTCGGTGTTGTAATTGAGAAAAAATCGTCAAGTTCTTTTTATATAAAAGGTAATCAGAAATATTTACCTCAAAACCTATCGGTTGAGGGTGATTGGTCTAACGGAGCTTTCCTTGATGCTTTCAACCTTCTTGATGGTAACGTTAAAGTAAATAATCTTAATTTCAAAAGCTTCCAGGGCGATAAAATATATAAAGAGTTTTTTAAGAAGCTTCAAAACGGCTCGCCTGAACTCGATATATCAGATTGCCCCGATTTGGGTCCGATTCTTATAGCTTCAGCCGTTATTTGTAACGGTGCAAGGCTTGTAGGTACCAAAAGACTTAAAATCAAAGAAAGTGATCGCGGAGAAGCGATGCAGAAAGAGCTTACAAAGTTCGGTATAAATATAATTCTTAACGAAAATGAAATTATAATTCCCGATTGTGAGATTTCATATCCACAAGCAGAACTTGATTGTCATAATGACCATAGAATTGCAATGTCACTTGCTTTATTGTGCAGTAAAACAGGTGGAATATTAAAAAATGCACAATGTGTAAATAAAAGTTATCCCGGCTTTTTTGATGATATAAAAAGCCTAGGTATACAACAAAAAATCATCTGATGGGAGATAGTTAAAATGAGTATGAATTTCAAAAGAAAATTACCTATACCCATGGAAATCAAGGAGCAGTTTCCTTTAACTGCAAAGATGGCTGAACAAAAAGAAAAAAATGACATAGAGATTAAAAACGTTTTTGCAGGTAATTCAGATAAATTACTTCTTATAATAGGACCTTGCTCCGCTGATTCAAAAGAGCCTGTTCTTGAATATATTTCAAGACTTGCCGAAGTACGAGAAAAAGTAAAAGATAAGGTTGTAATCGTTCCTCGTATTTATACGAATAAGCCCAGAACAACAGGTTCAGGCTATAAAGGGATGCTCCATCAACCTGACCCTAATGAAAAACCCGATATGCTTCACGGTATTATTTCAATTCGTGAGTTGCATATGTGTGCTCTTCGTGATTATGGCTTTTCTTGTGCCGATGAAATGCTCTATCCTGCAAACTTTCGTTATCTTTCCGACCTTCTTTCATACGTTGCTATCGGTGCACGTTCAGTTGAAAATCAGGAACATCGTCTTGTTTCAAGTGGACTCGGAATCCCTGTTGGTATGAAAAACCCCACAGGTGGCGATATTTCAGTTATGATGAATGCAATTACTGCAGCTCAGAGTAGTCATACCTTTCTTTACAGAGGCTGGGAGGTCGAAAGTGAGGGTAATGAATTCGCACACGCTATTATGAGGGGTTACGTTGACCGTGACGGACATAATATTTCAAATTACCATTATGAAGACCTTTTAAATCTTAGCGATGCATATGCTAAATCAGGATTAAAAAATCCCTCTTGTATAGTTGATGCTAACCATGCAAATTCAGGTAAAAAATATCTTGAACAAACAAGAATCACAAAAGATATTCTTTATAGTCGTAATCATAACGATGATATTAAAAAGCTTGTTAAAGGTATTATGATTGAAAGTTATCTTGAAGACGGTGCTCAGAAAATCGGTGACGGTGTCTTCGGTAAATCTATCACAGATCCTTGTCTCGGTTGGGAAAAAACTGAAAAGCTTATTTACGATATTGCAGAGTTAGTATAAATAAAAAACACCTTGTCATCATTTAGAAGACAAGGTGTTTTTTATTTAAAACTCACAAAACCAGTTGTTATTATCAAACGGGCCGCCCGTCATAAGCTCGGGAGCAGCATCTTTGATATGAGTTAATGTTCTTATGAGTCCTCCGTTTTTTATACGGAGCTTTTTAACTATTTTAAGTGGTAAAGAAAGTGCTTGTGTAAATACTGTGTAGTATGCAGATCCTTCTTCGTGCTTTACAAGAGAGCCGTCAAGAATTGAACAAAATGCACCAAATACCATATCGGTAACCTTAACGTCTGCTATCTCTTTAGCGGCTTTTTTATCAATAGCCTTACCGAATGTTATGAAATTCATAATTCTTGCAGCCTTCTTAACGGTAAGCTTATCGAGCCATTTCAAAACGGGTCTTGCAACAACCCAGATTTTACTTGCTTTTTCGGGACCTAAACCAATTGCTTCAACTACTGCAAGGAATTTATCTTTTTCATTAACTGCAGCAGATTTAATAATATCGCTGAAAAGAGCAGTA
Organism: Acutalibacteraceae bacterium; assembly: GCA_045657085.1. Classification (GTDB taxonomy): domain Bacteria; phylum Bacillota; class Clostridia; order Oscillospirales; family Acutalibacteraceae; genus DTU089. The sequence goes on from JAZOSL010000084.1 coordinate 4,771, forward strand.
GCATGATCTTTAAGAAAATCGTTTGTATATTCAATGCCGTTATGAGTGAATTTTTCTAAATGCTCGGTTTTAATATCAATACCGTCATTATAAATATCACAATAAAGAATCGGAGCAGGGTAGCCGCTGATTGATCCGGCATTAATTTCGTATAAATGTTTACCACTTTCAGAAATGAATTTTCTTATTGATTGCATATGTGAGTGTCCTGTAAACATAACAGGGAAATCAATGTCAGCAAATCTTGCACATTGATCCATTTTGTTTTCAACAGAACCTTTACCATTAATAATTCGTTGGAATTCGGTTAAAAACAGGTGATGGTGCTGCATACCGAAAACAACGTCACCACGGCATTTTGCATCTTCAACTTGTTCTTTTATCCAGTTAAAATGCTCAACAGAATATCCTGAACCACCTGTGCCGTTCTGGTCATCATCAAGACAGAAAACAGTAACACCATCACACGGTCTTACAACGTAAGAAACTTTGTTCTGATGGGTGTAAAATGTCGAAACAGCATCGCTGACACCAAAGTCTTTGTAAAACTCTGCAAGCTCTTCGGGTGGAATTGTATCAACGTCGTGATAGATATTGTCGCCCTCATATCTTCTTGGATTGCCGTCGCAACACCAGTCGTGAGTTGCAGTAACAACGTAAACAGGCATAACCTTTTTGAACTCGTAAAGTATTTCTCTCATTTCTTCGTGAGAAACTCTTTCACCGTCGTTTGAAAGGTCACCGGCAATAAGTAAGAACTTTGCATCAGAGTTTTTGATGTGCTCTAAGGCAGCAAGAATTGTGCCTCTGCTTTGTGCTAACATCTTTTGGTCTGAACCTGCACGTCTTTCATATGCTTTACCTGTATTGCCTAAAGTTTCCGAATAGTAATGAGGGTCAGCAATAAGAGCAAATTTTGTAATCAATTTTTCCATTTCAATTACCAATGAATCTTAAATGTTCTTGCTGTTCTTGTGTATGTAATCGGATCAAGGAAGCTTGTCTTAGCAACTTCTTTTAAACCTTGTTCAAAAGCATTTGCCATCTGAACGTCAGGGAATTCAAGAGTAATATCAAGGTCAATAAGCATAGGCACACCTGCATGGAAAACCTTAAAGCCTGTAAGCCACCAGTGCTTTTCGGGGCCTCTTGAAAATACAAGTTCATTTTGGTTGTAAAAATCAAAAGCCATTGTAATAAGCTCGTCATTTGAAGCACAGCTGTATTGCATTATTTTATCGGTTTTATTATAAAGACCGATTTCAGCACCTGCAGTAATACCGTACTGACCCTTCCAAAGCTGAATCATCCAGTCCTTGCCTGCGTAATCGAATTGAATCCTTTTTGTATCATAATACATACCTGCAATAGGTGCCATCATATCGTAAATGTAGTTGAAGCCGAAAAGTCTCTGAAGAGGCTCCATCTGTGAATAATAGATGCCTTGTTCTTCATCATATTCAAAACCTGCAAACTGAAGAATTTTACCGGCTGTGTTTGGGTCTTCGGTTGCAAAAAGAAGGTCCTGAAGTTCTTTAACGGTAAGTTCTTCAAGTTTTGCTTCTGTAACTGCTTCTGTTGTTGCTTCGGCAGTTGTATCAGCAACAGTTGTTGTTTCGGTTTTTGAAGGTTTTGTAGTTGTTTTGTTGCTTGACGCAGTTGTACTTTGGTTTGTAGTGGTTGTTGAAGGGGGAGCAACTACTGCAATATCGGTAACCTGCATATTGTCGGTAGGAACATCGTTAACAATGGTAGTATCACTTGCAGGTGCCTGTGTAGTAGTTGTGCCTGAACTACCTAAACCGCAACCTGTAAAAATAAGTGTAATTGCCATAACAAGAGCAAGTACAGATACAAGGCGTGAATATTTTTTCATAAATTTTCTCCTTAATTTTTTTTAATTTATACAATTAAAGTAATAATACCATACTTCAACTCAAAAGTCACTAGTTTTTCACAAATATCTGTAATTGACTTAATATGTTTAAAGTTATATAATCAAAATATAAATAAAAATGTGGTGATATTATGTTTGAAAAATTAAAAGCAGAAGTTTGTTCAGCTAATAAAGAGTTGCATTCTTTGGGTCTCGCACCATTTACATGGGGCAACGTTTCTGCCATTGACCGTGAGTATAATGTTTTTGCAATTAAACCGTCAGGCGTTCCTTATGATGAATTAACGCCTGAAAATATGGTTGTTATATCTCTTGATGATTGTAGCGTTGTTGAAGGTAGTTTTAATCCGTCTTCCGACACTCCTACACATTATTTCCTTTACAAAGAATTTTCTGAGTTGAATGCAGTTGTTCATACACATTCTGTTAATGCATCTTCTTTTGCTCAGGCTGGTAGAGCTATACCTTCATATGGAACTACTCATGCTGATTTTTCGCATACTGAAGTGCCTTGCACCCGTGCTTTGACAGCTGATGAAGTTAATACCGAGTACGAATTAAATACCGGTAAAGTTATTGTAGAACATTTCAAAAAAATTAACCTTGATACTTCTTCTACTCCTGCTGTACTTGTTCGTTCACATGCTCCTTTTGCCTTCGGCAAAAATGCTCACGATGCTGTGCACAATGCAGCTGTACTTGAAATAGTAGCTGAAATGGCATTGAAAACAGAACTTCTTTCTGCAAAATACGAATCACTAATTCCACAGTATTTATCAGATAAACATTATTTCAGAAAACACGGAAAGGATGCCTATTACGGCCAAAAATAATTAGATATGGCAGATTTCACTCATTTACATCTTCATACTGAATACAGCCTTCTCGATGGTGCTTGTCGCATCGGGGAGATTGTTAGCCGTGCAAAGGAGCTTGGTCAGAAATCTCTTGCTATTACTGATCATGGCGTTTTGTACGGTGCAGTTGCATTTTATAAAGAGTGTAAATCGCAGGGTGTTAAGCCTATAATCGGTTGTGAAGTTTATGTTGCCCCACGAACAAGATATGATAAAGTTCACGGTCTTGACAGTGACCGTTATCATTTGATTTTGTTGTGTAAAAATGAAACGGGGTACAAAAACTTATTAAAGCTTGTTTCTTCTGCATGGACAGATGGTTTTTATACTAAACCACGTGTTGACCGTGATATTTTAGAAAAGTATTCTGAAGGTCTTATTGCACTTTCAGGTTGCCTTTTTGGTGAAGTTTCTCAAAAAATACTTTCAAGAAATTTTGATGAAGCAAAAGCTACAGCACGTTGGTACAAAGAAACTTTTGGTGAAGGTAATTATTATCTTGAAATTCAGAATCACGGTATGATTGAAGAAAAAGAAGCCTTGGACGGTATTCTTTCTATCAGCCGTGAGTTAAATATTCCTGTTGTTGCGACAAATGACGTGCATTATTCTCAAAAGCAGGATGCTGATACACAACGGGTTTTGATTGCTGTACAGACAAATAAGGTTGTAGGTGAAGATAATGCTCTCGAATTTTCATCAGATGAGTTCTATTTAAAAAGTGCTGATGAAATGCTTGAAGCCTTCAGTAATTATCCTGAAGCTGTTGAAAATTCAAATATTATTGCCGAACAATGTAATTTTGATTTTGAATTTGGTGTAACAAAGCTTCCTCTTTTTGATGCACCCTTGAGTGACCATAAGGTTTATTTAAAGCAAGAGTGTGAAAAAGGTCTTTATAAACACTTTGATGAAATTCCCAAAGAGTATTCTGAGAGACTTGATTATGAGCTAAGTGTTATAAACGAAATGGGATTTAACGACTATTTTCTTATAGTTGCCGATTTTATAAGATTTGCAAAAAGCAAAGGCATTCCTGTAGGTCCCGGTAGGGGATCAGCTGCAGGCTCACTTGCAGCCTTTGCACTTGGTATAACAGGTATTGACCCAATTGAAAACAAACTACTTTTTGAAAGATTTTTAAACCCCGAAAGGGTTAGTATGCCCGATATTGATATTGACTTTTGTTATGAACGTAGGGGCGAAGTAATTGATTATGTTACGGAAAAATACGGAAAAAACAGGGTAGCACAGATTGTTACATTCGGTACCTTACAGGCAAAAGCTGCCGTCAGGGATGTTGCCAGGGCATTAGGGTTGCCATACAGTACGGGAGACGTTGTTGCAAAACAGCTTTCAAGAGAGTTTCCTGATATTAAAACTGCATTGGCAAAAAACCATGAATTGAAAAGTTTATATGATTCTGATGAAAATATACGTAAACTTATTGATACTGCTATGCGTGTTGAAGGTATGCCTCGTCATGCTTCAACCCATGCAGCAGGGGTGGTTATAACAAGGGAAGATGTATCGTCATACGTTCCGTTAGCTAAAAACGGTGACCAGATTGTTACTCAGTTTACGATGACTGAAATTGAACAATTAGGTCTTCTTAAAATGGACTTTTTAGGTTTAAGAACACTTACTGTTATTAGTGATGCTGAAAAAGAAATTAAAAAATCTGATCCCGGTTTTGATGTTTCAAGGATACCACTTGATTGTGAAGATGTTTTCGTTCAGATGACAAAGGGTAATACCGTTGGCGTTTTTCAGTGTGAGTCTGCAGGTATGACTAATCTTATTGTTAATATGCGACCGGAAAAGTTTTCGGATATTGCTGCTGCAGTTGCTCTATACAGACCCGGCCCGATGTTTTTTATAGATACCTATCTTATTAACCGGAAAAAACCTGAAAATATTATATACAGAACACCTGAACTCAAAGATATTCTCGATGAAACAAACGGTTGTATGGTTTATCAGGAACAGGTTATGCAGGTTTTCCGAACTCTTGCAGGTTATTCATACGGTCGTGCTGACGTTGTCAGAAGAGCTATGAGTAAGAAAAAAAGAGATGTTATGGAGAACGAACGTAATATTTTCATAAACGGTCTTACAGAAGAAAACGGTAGAGTTGTTATTGAAGGTTGTGTAAGACGTGGTATAGATGCTCAGGTTGCAGATGCTATTTTTTCTGATATGATTTCTTTTGCATCTTACGGTTTTAATAAAAGCCACACAGCTGCTTATGGTCTTATTGCCTATCAGACTGCTTACTTAAAGGTTAAATATCCTAAAGCTTTTATGGCAGCTCTTTTAACAAGTGTTATAGGTGAAGAAGGTAAAACCGTAACATATATTGAAGAATGCTCACGTCTTAAAATTAAAGTTTTATCACCACACGTGAACAGAAGTAACTCACGTTTTTCTGTTATCGGTAACGATATTGCCTTTTCGCTTCTGAGTATCAAAAATCTTGGCAGAGCCTTGATTGATAAAATCGAAAAGGAACGTATAACCAACGGTGATTTCACAAGCTTCTGGGATTTCTGTAAACGTGTAAGTGGCAACGAGCTTAACAGACGTGCATTAGAATGTCTTATCAAAGCAGGTTCTTTAGATGGTTTAGACCTTAATCGTAAGGAAATGCTGTTGAATCTAGAAACTGCAATGGTTGCTGCCAATAAAGAAAACAGCCTTTACGAAGGTGGTCAGCTTGATATGTTTTCTTCTTTTGGTGGAGAAGAATTTTCTTCTGCACCTGATTTTACACGATGTGAAGAATTACCGAAAAACGAACTTTTGTATTTTGAAAAAGAAGTAGCGGGAATGTATTTTTCAGGACACCCACTCGAAGAATACCGTGAAGTTTCAGAGTCAGTAGGTGCACCAAAAACGTCGACACTTTTCGAATATGTTGAAACAGGTAAAGAAAATGAAATTGATGATAAACCAGTATCGTTTATTGGTGTTGTTACATCAGTAAAAAAGAAGGTTACTAAACGAGATGATATTATGGCGTTTTGTGGTATTGAAGATATTTACGGAAATATTGAAATGATTGTTTTTCCGAAAATTCTCGCTATGTACTCGAATCTTATATCAGTTGGTAGTATTATTCTTGTTGAAGGCAGAATTTCTGTTAAGGATGAAGAGGTTAAACTTCTCGCCGAAAAAATTACAGTTGCACCTAAAAATAAGAATGAAGTTCCCGAAAAGCTTATGAAACAAAATAAAACGATCGTTTCAAAAGAGCATATTAATAATGTTTCTCAGAGTAGTAAGAAAAAGATAGGTATATTTTTAAGAATTGATTCTGAAAATGAAAGTATTGTTGAAAAAACTAAGAATCTTGTTTCAATTTTTGAAGGGGATATCCCGGTTTATATTTTCAGAAATGATTTGAAAAAATATGAGTTCTTAGGAAAAGAATTTTTGACATCAGTAAATGAACCTATGTTAAAAGAACTAAGAATGTTATTTGGTAAAGAAAATGTAGTTGTACAGCAATAAAATAACATAAAAGTTTTTCGTTGATTTTATAAAAAAGACTTGACAAAGGGACGTATATTTAATATAATTCTATACGTTGCAAAACACGGACCATTAGCTCAGTTGGTTAGAGCAACCGGCTCATAACCGGTTGGTCCGGGGTTCGAGTCCCTGATGGTCCACCAAAGCCGTCGCAATAGCGACGGCAGATATATAGGGGTATAGCTCAGCTGGTAGAGCAGCGGTCTCCAAAACCGCGTGTCGTGAGTTCGATTCTTACTGCCCCTGCCAATCGTAGTAGTATCAATGGTTTTAAAACCATTGATACTTTTTTTGTATTTTAAATTAGCAATAAAATATGTGTTTACGTTTCCTATTGATGTGCTAAAACTGAAACTGGTGTGAAATTAACTTCAAAACTGCATTTAAAAAACTGTTTCAGTTAATTTATAGTTGTTTATCCAAGAAATTGACACTAGAAAATCCTTTTTGTATAATAAATAAGAGGTGGTTATATGTCATCAAAAGTATATTTTTCTAAAATTATTTCGCCGGAAAAGGTGCTTGAGCTATATAAAATGCTCGGTAAATCCTTAAATGGTAACGTTGCAGTTAAGGTTCATTCGGGTGAAAAAGGAAATCAGAATTTTTTAAAGCCTGATTTTTGGAAGCCTGTAATTGATTTTGTAGGTGGTACGGTAGTTGAATGTAACACTGCTTATGAGGGTGCCAGAAATACAACCGAGCGTCACGAAAAGTTAATGGAAGAACACGGATGGAAAGAATTTTTTAAAATTGATATTCTTGATGCTGAAGGCCCAGATATTGTTCTTGATATAAAAAACGGCGACAAAATTAAAAAGAATTATGTCGGTAAGAATATAGAAAAATACGATTCAATGCTTGTTCTTTCTCACTTTAAAGGTCACCCAATGGGTGGTTATGGTGGTGCAATTAAACAACTTTCAATTGGTGTTGCATCTTCGTATGGTAAAGGGTATATTCACGGTGTTGGTAATCCCGATAATTTCTGGACATCAGATCACGATGAATTTCTAGAATCTATGGCAGAAGCTGCAAGCTCTGTTATTGAATATTTTAAAGGTAATATCCTTTATATAAATGTTATGAAGAATATGAGTGTTGATTGTGATTGCTGTGCAAAAGCTGAAGATCCTTGTATTGATGATATAGGTATACTTGTATCTGATGACCCAATTGCTATTGATCAGGCTTGTGTTGATTTGGTTTATGCATCATCAGACCCGGGTAAGCCTCATTTAATTGAACGTATTGAAAGCAGAAACGGTATTCATACTATTGAAACAGCTGCTAAACTTGGCTATGGCTCAAGAGAGTACGAGCTTATAGAAATATAAAAACAAAGAAACTTTCGGTCAAAGTTGACCGAAAGTTTCTTTTTATTATTTAGATTTAATATTTTTGTTTTTTATAACAGTATAGTAAATTATTAAAAATCCAACTACTGCAACGGACATCATTAAATGCTCCCAAAGAAGGCCA
>JAZOSL010000085.1:0-16815 GCA_045657085.1 Acutalibacteraceae bacterium
CCGATATTGCAGAAATGAATTTTGTTATTTCTGTAAAGGGGAGTGACGGTACGTATTCCAGTGTTTACGATTCGTTTTTATGTATGAAAATCGGTGGTAAATGGTATAGAGTTTATTCTTCTGTGTTTAACGAAAACTAAAATCATGAAAGACGTATACGAAGTGTACGTCTTTCTTTTTTTATTAAAAAGTTTGTCAAAAAATGCAATATTCTGTATTTTTCACAAAAATTTACGTAAAATGCAAAAAATATTTGACAAATTAACAAATGTGTTGTATTCTAATTCTAAGCAAAGTTTTTTATTGGGGTGGTTTGTTGAGTAATTCTAATATCAATGAACTTGATACCCTTAGTAATGAAGTTCTTGTAGAATATGCCCAAGCCGGTAACGAACAAGCTATGTCAGTTTTATCAGCCCGTTTTCTTAATACACGTGGTACGGGTGTAAGCGTTGCTTATCTTGATTCTGACGATTTTGTTCAAGAGGGAATGATAGGCTTTTTAAAAGCAGTTAACTCTTACGACCCTACAAAAAGTGTACCCTTTGAAGCATACGCCTTTAAATGTATGCAGAACAGTATTAATACTGCAGCAGGTGTTTATAAAAGAGAAGTAGCTGTTGTTTCTGATTCTGAGCTTCCTGATATGGTTGATACTCAGGTTGACCCTTTGAATAAGTTGCTTGTGAGTGAAGAACTTTCCCTTGTTCTTAATACTTGTAAAGTTTCACTTACCGAAACTGAAAAAACTGTTGTGTTTTTAAAAGCCGGTGGCTTATCTTACGGTGAAATTGCTCTGCGTTTAGGTATGAGCGAAAAAAACGTTGATAACGCTATTCAGCGTGCCCGTAGAAAATTAAAAGAATTATGTGCCGAATAGGCTCGTAATATATATGTCCTCTTAGCTTAAAAGCAGAGCGTTGATTATAGGTGACGGAACTATCCGAAACCTTCGCCAAAGGTGGCGGTGCAATTCCGTTAGAGGGCAACATTATTTATCAAGCGAGGTAGCAAAAATGTACGAAGACAAAACACTCATCTGCAAAGAATGTGGAAATGAATTTATTTTCACAGCCGGTGAACAGGAATTTTATGCAGAGAAAGGCTTAGTTAACGAGCCTAAGAGCTGCAAAGCTTGCCGTGATGCACGTAAGCAGGCTGCAAGAGGTGAACGTGAAAAATTCACAACTGTTTGTGCTGAATGCGGAGGAGTAGCAGAAGTTTACTTCAAACCCCGTGAAGATCGCCCTGTATATTGCAGCGCATGCTTCAGCAAGAAAAAAGAAGCAGAGGCTTAATTTAATACTTAATTAAGATAAAGCTCCCCTGATGATGTGAAAGCATCATCAGGGGTTTCTTGGTTGAATATCAAATTGTAAGCTATACCGTTATAATTCCACTCGTGTTTTCCGGTTCAGCTACTTTTAAAATGTAATCTCTGTTTGGTAATGCACCCATATCTCTTAAAGCGTTTACAGAAGTGTTATATGCCAGGTCGGGCGTGTTATTTTCCTGACTTAAATGGGCAAGAACAAAATGAGTTGAACCTTTGTTTATAATAGCTTTTAAAGTGTCGGCACAAGCATTGTTTGAAAGGTGACCGATATCTGATAAAATACGTTTCTGTAACTGGTATGGGTAAGGCCCCGTTTTTAACATTGCAACGTCATGGTTTGATTCAATATAAACAAGTCTGCAGCCTGTTAATTTTTTAAGAATATCAGTTGAAACAAAACCTGTATCAGTTGCTATGGCAGCTTTGGTTGAACCGTCACAGCCTGTTATAACGTAGCCTCTGCCATCTGCACAGTCGTGAGAGGTTTTGAATGGTTCAATTTCCATGTCGGCTACTGTAACGGGAGCATCATTTATGCTTATATCAATGTGCTGTTCGCAAAGTATATTTTTCTGCTTTAAAGCTAGAATTGTGCCTGTTGATGCATATACAGGTATTTTATGTTTTTTTGCAAAAACACAAAGACCGTTAACGTGGTCAATATGTTCGTGTGTAAGAAAAATACCCTTTATTTCGCAAGGGTCAACGCCAATATTTTTCAGCATCAAGTCAGTTTGTTTGGCACTTCTGCCTACATCAACAAGTATTCCACCTTCACGGTCACCGATGTAAACAGAATTGCCGCTGCTTGATGAAAACAGCGGACAAAATCTTATCATATCAAATTATTCCTCGTCAAAGTTTACTCTCTTAACGTCAGCACCAACGCCTGTAAGCTTTTCAACAAGCTTTTCGTAGCCACGGTCAATAAGCTTTATGTTACCGATAACAGTTTCGCCTTCAGCCATAAGACCAGCTATAACCATTGCAGCACCGGCTCTCAGGTCATCTGCTTCAACAGGAGCCGCATGAAGCTTTTCAACACCTGTAATTAAAGCAGTGTCACCATTTACTATTATGTTTGCTCCCATTCTATGAAGCTGATCAATGTATTTGAATCTGTTATCCCATACGTCTTCGACAACAGTACTTGTACCGTTACAGGTACAAAGAAGAGCAGCGAATTGTGGTTGCATATCTGTCGGAAAACCGGGGTGTGGACTTGTTTTTACCCTACAAGCTTTTCTGCGATTACCCTCAGAAATAATACGTACACTTTCATCGTTTTCAATAACTGTAACACCACAGTCCTCAAGCTTGTTTGTAATTGATTCAAGGTGCTTCGGTATAACGTTGTCAATTACAACATCACCACCAACAGCAGCAACAGCAGCCATATAAGTACCGGCTTCAATCTGATCGGGGATAATTGAATAAGTACAACCGTGCATCTGAGAAACGCCACGGATTTTAATAACTTCGGTACCGGCACCCCTAACGTCTGCACCCATTGAGTTAAGGAAGTTAGCAAGGTCAACAATGTGTGGTTCTCTTGCAGCGTTTTCAATAACCGTAAGTCCCTTAGCTTTAACGGCAGCAAGCATAACGTTAATTGTAGCACCAACCGAAACAACATCAAGGTAAATGGATGAGCCGTAAAGCTCTTCGGCACGGACGCTTACAAGAGCATTTTCGGTATCTACTTCAGCACCTAAAGCTTCAAAGCCTTTTATATGCTGATCAATAGGACGTACACCAAAATAGCAACCACCGGGTAAAGCAACACAAGCTTCTTTAAAGTTACTTAACAACGCCCCTAAAAGATAATAAGAAGCACGAAGCTTTCGTGTCATTTCGTCAGGGATTGTAACAGGTGTGATATTGGTTGAATCAACAAGAATTACGTTAGGTTCAGGCTTTTCAACCTTAGCACCTATAAATTCAAGAATTTTAATCATTGTACGTACGTCGCTGATGTCGGGTACGTTTTCAATTCTGCAAATATCATTTGCAAAAATAGATGCAGCGATAATCGGTAAAGCAGCGTTTTTAGCGCCACTGATATTTATATTTCCATGGAGTTTGTTGCCACCGCGGATAACGAATTTTTCCACAAAATGCACTCCTTTATAAGTGATTTGGATTTCGGTAAAAAAAGCCGTACCGAATCGGCAGATGAAAACATAATACTTCTTTTAATAGTATAACACTATAATGAGAAAAAAGAAAGAGTTATTTGCAATAATAATAAAATATTTTACATTTTTAATAAAAAGACTCCGAAGAATCTTCGGAGTCTTTTTGGTTTATTTTGAATAGAGCATTTTATAAAAATAGGGGTAATCATTAAAAAATTGGTTTAATGTTGTTCGTGTGTTTGAACCGGGGTCATTTATGAAAAATGAAGCCATAGATAATGTGTCTGTGCTTCTTACACCGGTTACTACAACGTAGTGCTGAGAGCCGTTAGATTTTTTAGCACCAACAATAACAGGCTTACCTGTTTCAAGAACCGAATAAATCTTTTCAAGATAACCGTTACTGCTTGTTATAATTGTGTAATCTGATGGCCAATAAACAGCTCCACCTGTTGTGTAAGAAAGCCTTTTTGCCATTGTATGAGGGTAAATGTTTGTGCCTGCTTTATGGCTTTCTGTCATAGCCAGGGCAGTTGTTGCACAACCGATTTTTGCTATGCTCTGACCTGATTGACCAAGTGTAACGTTAGCCCATCTTGAATCTGTTTGCTTGTAGTTAGGAACATTCAGTTTGATTTCAGAATAGTATTGTGTGCTGTTTTGAACACTTCTGAGATAGCTTGAATGAACGTAACCTGTTCTTACACCATTATAAAGAATTTTACTGAAAGCCCCTTCTGAACCAAGAACTGTTACATAATCACCGTTTTGCAAATAATCCTTTACTGTGGATGATAATGAAGCAGAGGTTCTTACTCGTAGTCTTCCTGATGTTACTTTAACGGAGTTGACGTTGTTTGAAACAACACCTATATAATCACCGTGACAGTAACCATATAAGCTTTCGCCATATCTTACATACCAATAGTTGTTGTTCTTTGATATTAAAGTAACTAATGCATTTCTATTAAGCTTTCCTTTTATTGTTGATGACGATGACGGAGACGAACGTACGTTTAAAACAGTCTGATTGGTTATAACCTTACCTGCACCGTGAATTGTGTTAGTGGCACTCGCTTTGTAAGAAAAGGGGAAAACACAAACTAAACAAACAATAAAAGTTAATATAATACTTGCGATTTTTTTCAAAAAATCACCTCGCATGGTAGATTTTCGAATCTGCAGAAAACGAATGTGTTAATCTTACCATACGAGGTTTGAAATTTCATTGTATAAATTTTGGAAATGATTTTAAATTAAAGCAATTAAGAGTTTTGTTCAATTAATTCTAAAGCAATTTGCCTAAGCTCGTCAATTGAACTGATAAGCCCTATTCTTGCCCTGTAGTTTGCAGCACCAAAAAGACCTTTTGTATACCATGCAGCATGTTTTCTTGCTTCTCTTATTCCAACCCTTTCGCCCTTATATTCGCAAAGCTTTTCTATATGCTTTAGCATAACAAGCATCTTTTCTGTGACAGTTGGTTCGGGTAGCAATACTTCATGCTCAAGATATGCATTGATTTGTGAAAATACCCATGGTCTGCCCAAAGCACCTCTGCCGATCATTACCATATCACAGCCGGTATCTTCCATAAGCTTAGCAGCAGACGGACCATCAATAACATCACCATTTCCTATAACAGGGATACTTACGGCTTTCTTGACTTGATATATAATATCTGTGTTAACCGGTGGAGCATACATCTGTACTTTAGTTCTTCCGTGAACGGTTATGGCAGAAGCACCTGCATCCTCACATCTTTTTGCAAGTTCAACTGCATTAATGTTGTTGTCATCCCACCCCGAACGCATTTTAACCGTGACGGGTACAGTTGATACTTCAACAACTGCTTTGACTATATCTGCAGCAAGTACAGGGTTTTTCATAAGTAAAGCACCACCACCTGACGAGGCTACCTTGGGTGCGGGACATCCCATATTTATATCTATAAAATCAGGGGAGTATTCAAGAGCTTTTTTAGCAGCTATAGCCATCGTTTCAGGTGAGTTGCCGAAAATCTGAGACCCGGCAGGTCTCTCTGTAGGTGTGATAGAAAGAAGTTCTGAACTTTTTTTGTCACCAAGGCTTATGCCTTTTGCACTTGCCATTTCGCAAACGGTATAAGCAGCACCATAACTACGGCAAAGCTCACGGAAGGCTCTGTCGGCAACACCTGCAAGGGGAGCTAACGCAGCTTTTTCATTGATTTCAAGAGTACCTAATTTCATTTTTTACCCTCGGTTTTATAATAATTAACGTGATTTTTTATAGCATTAAATGAATCCTCACTTATGTGATGTTCGATTTTACAGGCATCTTCTGATGCAGTAGTTTCATCAACACCTAAGCTAACAAGGAAATCTGTGAGCATTGTGTGACGTTCAAACATTTTCTCAGCTATTTTTTTGCCTTCATCAGTAAGTGATATATAACCCTTACAGTCAACAACTATATATCCACCGTTTTTCAGAAGACCGATAGCTCTGCTTACACTTGGTTTTGAAAAACCCATATGTTCACAAATATCTATGGAACGGATATTGCTGCTTTTCTTTGAAAGTATATAAATGGTCTCAATATACATTTCGCCGGATTCTTGCAAATGCATTAAAAGACCTCCTTTAACTTGCTATAATATTACTTAAATATACCATAAACAGTACATTGTTTCAAGCATCTTATTCTTCGCGTGTTTGCTTGAAATCAGTTTTTCTTAACCTATAATTACCTGCTTTTAATTCCTGAATCAATTCTTCGTTGGTTTTTATTTCTTTGTTGAAATAAACGCCACCAATACCTGCATCTTCAATTTCGTGGAAATCAGAACCACTTAAAACAATTGTTTTATTATGTGCCTTTGCCCATTCTTCAGCAAATGTATTGTTAGAATAGTGGCGTGGGTTACCGTTGAAAACTTCGTAACCATCAAGATATTTCCAGTTTGCAACTTCCATATCACGTCTGAAAGGGTGTGCCTGAATCAGCAAGAGACCGTTCTTTTGAGTGAGCTTATACAATTTTTTTAAATCCATTGCCATAAGGTCGCCGTTTGAACGTAAAAATTCTTCTGTAACACCGTATACAAGATAATCGTTTGGTGTGTTATAAAAGTTGATTTCTACACCTAAAATTATATTTAAACTGTCACCGGCTTCTTCTTTTAAAAGCTTGTAACCACTTAAAAAATGGTCGATTTTTTCGTCCCATGAAGCATTTTCTAAATTAACCCTTTTGAAAGTATTAGCATTTAAATGATTAGTTAAAATAATTCCCTTGAAGTCTGTGTTCTTATAGCTTTCCACAAGCTCTTTGGTGGTTGCAACGGCACAGTTGCTTATTTCTTTTGTGTGAGCATGCATCTCGTATAAATATTCCATAAAAAATATCCTTTTCAGTAATTGCTTTTTCTGCGTAATTATAACTCTTTTTTTTATTATTGTCTATATTTTGCTGTTGCAAAAATAAATAAAAATGATACAATGTAAACAAAAGATTTATTGTTTGTGTGAAAGGGTGACAGTATGAGAAAATGTGACGCTTGTGGTAAAACTTATGTGGATTCTAAAGATGTTTTTTGCCCACACTGTGGTGCTGTTGGTCAAAAACGATGTACTCACGGGTCATCTTTTGATTCTTCCCGATGGGATAGGGGAGAAATATACAGGGATAGCACTAACGCCTACAAGTATGGTGCTGAACCCCATGCCCAACGAGAAGAATCTACTCATAATACTCAACAAACTAAAAAAAGTACTGTTGAAAAGCAGTTTAAAGGCGATTATAAAACATCAAAAAATGTTATTCAAACTATTCTTGAAACTGCAACTAAAAAAGTTAATGAAAACAGTAAGGATGAAAAGAAAATTGTTAAAATTATTTCTATCATTGTTGCTATTGTTAGTGCAATAAGTATATTGCCTGAGTTTTTTTCTGAAATTGATAGTGGTTTCGATGATGTGGTTGACGGAATCTACGAGGAAGAGTCTGTAGACTATGATGAAAATACAGTATGGTATCCTGTTGACGTTGTTGCAGGTGATGTGTATATTGAGCCTTTTGAAGATTGGGATGGTACATGGTTTTTTGATATGTATATAGAGTCTCTTTATATGTCTTCCGGTGAATATGATATGTCTATTCAGGTGTGCGATAAGCTTTCAGGCGATAACTACGTTTATATTGATGGTGTGTTTTGCACAATGCCTGATAAAATTATGACTCTTGATAATTATAATGAATTAATCAATGATGAAGGTTGTTATATTATTAGTGATGCTCAAAGTACCGACGCTCATACTGTACAGTATTGGTTTAACGAAGGCGATATTGTAAGCTGTAGTTATATATCCTTTAATTTTGATGATGGCTCAGGAGTTAAAGTTACACTTCCGTTTGATGCTTTTAGCTGTGATGAAGATGGAAGTGTTACCTATTATACCTGTAATATAAATGAAACTGACGGGGTGGTTACTTTTGTTGAAACTAATCCTAGTGCTGTTATAGATGAGTTTGATTGTATGGTGGAGTTTTAAATAATGAATAAAGCCAAAAATACAGCCTTTTGTGGTATGATAAGTGCTTTGTCGGTTGTTCTTATGCTTACAACAACACTTTTGCCTGTGATGATGTATGTTTTACCAATTGTTACCGGCATACTTGTGTTATTGACAAGTGATGTAACTAATAAAAAATGGTCGGTTGCAACGTTCTTCTCAACAGCGATTATATCGTTACTTCTTCTTACCGAGAAAGAGGCGGCATTAACCTATTTGTTTTTCTTCGGGTGGTTTCCACTTGTGAGAGAATATTTTAATAAAATCCCCCTCGTTTTCAGTTGGGGGTTAAAGTTTGTAATATTCAATGTAGCCGCAGTAGCTATAGGTGTAACAGGGGTCTATATTTTCGGGCTTTCAAAAGATGATTATACCGAATTCGGCAAATATACTATTCCTATACTTCTTGCTATGGCGAACGTAGTGTTTGTTCTGTATGAACTTATGTTAAAAAAATACACGTTCTTGTTGAAAAAAACAGGTGAAAAAATCAAGAAAAAGTTAAAATAAAAATATAAAAATTGCAAAAAGGAAATTAAAGTCCGTTTTGCAATTTTTATATTAAACAAATTGTCGGATAATTAGGTAATTCTATTGACAAAATGCGGCAAAAAACGGTATACTGTTATTTGTATAAATATGAAAAATAGGGGGCTATTTTTATGCAGAAAAAAACCGTTGCTCTTACAGGTTCTTCAGGTACCATGGGTTTCCAAGGTTTCTTAGAACTCTATAAGAAAAAAGACCAGTACAACATTGTTCTCCTTAACAGAGACAGCAAAAAAAATCGTGAAAAATTTGCACCTTACATGAATGATCCTTCAATAAGATTTGTTTGGGGTGACCTTACAAAATATGAAGATGTTCTTGATATGGTAAATGGTGCAGACTATGTTCTTCACGTTGGTGGTATGGTATCTCCTGCGGCAGACTATTACCCCGTTAAAACTCAGAAAACAAACGTAGCAGCAGCCCAGAATATTGTAAACGCAATTAAAGCTCAGCCAGATCCTGATGCAGTTAAAGTTGTTTACATAGGTACAGTTGCTGAAACAGGTGACAGAAATGCTCCTATCCACTGGGGTAGAACAGGTGACCCTCTTAAAGTAAGCGTTTACGACCATTATGCTATCAGTAAGATTAAAGCAGAGGCTGTTTTTGCTGAATCAGGTCTTAAACATTGGGTATCACTTAGACAGTCTGGTATCCTTTATCCTGCTATTCTTAAAAATCTCGAACCCATTATGTACCACGTTCCGATAAATGGTATGCTCGAATGGGCAACAGTTGAAGACTCTGGTCGTCTTCTTGCTAACGTTTGTGGTGATGATATTCCTGAAGAATTCTGGAGACGTTTCTACAATATCGGTTCAGGTGAAGAGTACAGAATCACTAACTATGAATTTGAAGACCTTCTTCTTGGTACACTAGGTCTCGGTTCACCAAAGAAACTTTTTGATCCACATTGGTTTACAACACGTAACTTCCACGGTCAGTGGTATTACGACGGTGACGAGCTTGAAAAGTACTGCCATTTCCGTGCAAATGTTCCTGTTAAGCAGTATTTCAAGAGTATGATGGATAAGGTTGAATCTTTCTATAAATTAGCTTTCCTTGCGAAACCCTTTGCACCTATTCTTAAAAAACTCTGGATGAAGAAAATTGCAGAAACTCCCGAGTACGGTACTCTCTGGTGGGCAGCAAACAAGGTTGACGTAAGAATGACTGCTTACTACGGCAGCATGGAAGAGTATGAAAAACTCCCCAGAAAATGGGAGGATTTTGAAATCATAATTCCCTCAAAGAAAACAACTGCTGATGACGTTGTTGTTCTTGACCACGGTTATGATGAAACAAAACCCTTTGATTCTCTTACAATTGAAGATTTACAAAAGGCCGCTGAATTCAGAGGTGGTAAATGTCTTGCAACAGAAATCGTTGATATGTATACACCTGTTAAATGGGTAAGTGCAAGAGGCAATGAGTTCGAAATGTCACCAAACCTTGTTCTTAAAGGTGGTCATTGGTGTCCTGCTGAACTTCCTTGGCCTTGGAATTACGACGAAGAAGCAAGAATTAACCCATTCTTTGCTCAGGTTTGGGATCGTGAAGGCGAAAATAACGTTTATGGTCCTGAAATTTTCGATAACTTTAAGGAGAAAGTAACACAATGAAAATATTTATGATTGGTGGCACAGGCCTTTTAGGCTGTGAGGCTGCACGTATATTTATTGAAAGAGGTCACGAAGTTACAAGTGTGGCTCTTCCTCCACTTCCTGAAGGAGCACCTATTCCTAAGGAAATGAAACTTGAATTTTGTAACATCTACGAAAAAACAGATGATGAAATTCGTGAACTTCTTAAAGGCCATGATTGCTTCGTTTTCGCAGCAGGTATCGACGAAAGAGTTGAATTCCCTGCACCTGTTTATGATGCATATTACAAATATAACATTCAGCCACTTGAAAGAATTCTTCCTCTTTGTAAAGAGGTTGGTGTTAAGAGTGCTGTTATTCTCGGTTCTTACTTTGCATATCTTGCAAAAGAACGCCCTGATATGAAACTTACAGAAAAGCATCCTTACATCAGTAGCCGTATTGTTCAGGAGAACGTTGCGTTCTCATTTGCAGATGATAATTTTGATGTTTCAGTTCTCGAGCTTCCTTACATTTTTGGTACTCAGCCCGGTAGAAAGCCTGTTTGGGTTATCCTTATTGAGCAGATCAAGAGAATGGATAAGCTTCCCTTTACAATGTATCCCGGTGGCGGCACAGCAATGCTTACCGTTCGTCAGGTTGGTGAAGTTATTGTTGGTGCTGCTGAAAAGTCAAAAGGTGCAAAAGCATGGCCTATCAGCATGTATAACTTAACTTGGAAAGAATTTCTTAAAATCGTTTATGCCGCAAGAGGTATGGGCGAAGACCGTAAGATCATCAGCGTTGCTCCATGGATGATGCGTATGGGTCTTGGTGGCGTTAAGAAAGAATATGCTGCAAAGGGTATCGAAAGTGGTATCGATGTTGACGGACTTGCAGATATTATGGGCCTTAACCTTTTCATTCCTGATCGTTTCTCAAAAGAGCTTGGTGCAACAGATGATGATATCAAAGCAGCAATTTATGATTCAATCAAGGTTTCACAGGCTGTTTACGACGGAACGGTAGAGCTTCTCGGTATGAAAGGCGAGTAATCTTCGTAATTTTATGTATTCAAGGCCTTTCTCCCACTGATGAACAGTGTGCTGCGAATAAGGTTAAATGGATCTGTGAAAACGAGAAATAATTAAAAACAACAAGCAAATCCTCGGAGTATATCTGAGTGATTTGCTTGTTTTATTTATTTTTAAAAAGTAATAATTAGTAAAAGCAACTTCATATACTTTTATAGAAATTGTGTAGGAGGATGCTTTATGAACTACGATTACGATGTTCGTGCTATTGAATTAGGGCATTTTATAGTTGAAAATAAATCTACCGTACGTGCAGCAGCAAAAAAATTCGGTGTTTCAAAATCTACCGTACATACAGATATTACTGTAAGATTAAGACGTATTGATCCGGTTCTTTTTTCTGAAGTGAGAAAAATTCTTGATGTAAATAAAGAAGAACGTCACATAAGAGGTGGGATTGCCACAAGAGAAAAGTATCGTAAAGAGGCAATTTGTACCAAGTAACTACAATGATGTTGACAAAATACGTCTGAAAATGTATATTTTATTTATAAATAACAGATTTTCGGAGTGTATATAAATGAAAAAAATTGTGCTTTTTGGTTTGTTAACTGCTTGTGTTCTGGTTTTTTGTTCATGTGGCAGAGAAACTGAAGATGATGGTAAAGCCTTGTTGACGGCAGATTCTACAATAAACGTTACAAGTAATGCGGGTGTAATTACTCTTAATGAAGATGTTGCAACCGTTATGCTTGGTGTGTTTTTGCCTGAAGACCTTGGTCTTAACGATGAAATAAGTAGCTATGAGCTTAAATTGGGTGAAACAACCATTTTTGGTAAATCAGGTTGTCTTGTAGAAGCTTATGGTGATAATAAAGAAAAACCTGAAGGGATTTTTGCTATTGTTGGTCAGGAGTGTTATGTTTTTTCAAATAATCAATATATGCTTCTTACATTAGATGGTCCTGTTGAGGTTACAACAATGCCTGTTGTTGAAAACCAACAACCTGAAGCTTCAGGTGACGTTGTTGATAATAACATTGCTTCACAGCCTGTAACAGAAATTGTAACAAATGCAAATGGTGAAACAGAGATTCAGATTCAACAACCGGTTGTCACACAACCTGTAACACCAATGAACCCCGGCTTTAAATATAGTGCCGAAAATGACAAGGTGTTTAAACAGAAATTTTCGGTTTATTCACAAGAAGAACTTGGTGTTAATAAAGATATAAACGAGTTCATTTTAGATACTTCAGGTGTTACAACAATTGCTGAAGATGGTGAAAAGGTTTATATAATTAATGTTTTCGAAAAAGATGGTACCAAAACAGAATTTAAATTAGCTTTTTCTGAAAAAGGTAACTATAAATTCAATACTGAGATAAATAAATTCCAAAAGCTTAAATAAGTTTTTTAAAAATTAATTAAAAACTTTTATATTAAAAGAGGTGTTCAGACGAACACCTCTTCTTTAATTATAATTTTCTAAAATCTCTGTTGCCTTTTGTTTTACAGAATAAATAAGGTCGTTTGGTGACTTAACCTTTACCCGACCTCCAAACTGGACAATCCAGGCAACGAGACCATCACTTACTGCAGCGTTTGTTCTTAAAACAAAATGGTCCTCGTCGTATTTCTGTATTTTTACATTTTCACCGAATCTGTCAAGCATAGGTTCTAAAACGTCGTTGTTACAAATAAATTCAACAGGCTTAGGTTCACCACTATACATATTGAAAAGCTTTGTTGCGTAATCGGCAGAATCAAAATGATTTTTGTAATCAGAAACTTCTGAAAAATGCCTTGAAGGAGAGTCGAGTTTTTCTAAATGCTTGATTTTATCAATTCTCAGATGCATTAAGTTGTCGTATTTTTCGTTGTTGCAAACTAAATAATAGTGGTCTTCTGACCAAATGAGTGCATAGGGACTTACAGTAAACTGTTTTTCTTCCTTTGAAGTCTTAAAGTCTTCTGTGATTCGTCTTCTTGTATATACAAAGCTTACTTTCGTTTTTGCTGAAATAGCTTCATCTAAAAGACTTATTGTGTAGTAAATCTCTTCGTTTTTACATTTGGGACGATTATCTACGTAAACCTGAGAGTGAAGGATTTTTGCTTGATTTTCACTTGCAAAGCTTTCAATTTTTTCAACAAGCTGATTAGTTTTTTTCTGTGAGATGAAATTTGCAGCCTGTACTGCGTCTGAAAGAAGTCTTAATTCTGCAAGCTCAAATTCTCTTGCACCTAAAAAATATCCACCTCTGTTTTTAGAGCCTGTGTGAATTATATCAAACCCGTATTCTTTAAGAATTTCAATATCTGTGTATATGGATTTTCTTTCTGCAGGTATATCCATCTGTGAAAGTATATCGCAAATTTCTGTGGCTGCGAGATAGTTATTTTCGTCAGTTTTTCTTCTTAAAATATCTACAAGGTAAAGTAGCTTTAACTTAGATTTCTGAACTCCTGCCATTAATTCCACTCCTAAAAATATATTGACATAATTTTACTATAAAAAGGCATTTTTGTAAATAATAAATCTGTCTGTGTATTTACAAAAAGATGGTATAGGTGTATAATTAAGGTGTATTTCTATGTAGTTTTATTAGGTGGTTAAAGCCTTGAAAAGTGAGGTGCTGAAATGATAGGTTTAAAAATCGGTATGGATATCGGTACGGGTAATGTTACTGCTGCTATAGATGGTAAGGGTGTTGTACTTTCTGAACCTGCCGTGCTTGCCCTTGAACGTGAAACGGGTGAGGTAATAGAAGCCGGTAAAAAAGCTTTTGAAATGACAGGAAGATGTCCTGAAACCATTCAACTTACAAGGCCACTTCTTTCCGGTGGAATTGCTGAGCTTGAAAACAGCGAAAAGCTTATACGTACCTTTATTGAACGTATTTGTAAAAACAAAATATTTAAACCTACCGTTGCAGCAACAATGCCTGCGGGTATAACCAACCTTGAAAAAAGAAACATTTTGGATTGTATTTTAAAAGCCGGTGCAGGAAAAGCTGTTCTTATAGAAGAACCTCTTGCAGCTGCTTTGGGTATAGGAATTAAGCCTGACGTTCCTTATGGCACTATGATAGTAAATATTGGTGCCGGTACAACAGGTGTTGCAGTTGTCACTATGGGTAGCATAGCCGTTGCAAAAAGTGCTGCTGTTGGTGGTGATGATATGGACAGGCTTATTAAAACTTATCTTAAAACCAATCGTGGTGTTGAGGTAGGCAGACTCACTGCAGAAGAGCTAAAACAACTTATCGGTGGGGCGAAAATGCGAGAAGAAACAATAGCTGCTGTTGCCAAAGGTAAGGCTACCAGTGACGGAATGCCTTTGTTTTTCGAAGTAACTGCACAGGAAATCAATTTTGCTACAAGAGACTGTGTAGATGAAATCTGCAAAGCAATAACAGATGTTTTGGAGGTAACACCACCTGAGCTTGTGAACGATATTACTGATAGCGGCATTTTCCTTTGTGGAGGAATGTCTAAGCTATATGGTATTGATAAGTACATTGAAGAAGCTACAGGTATTCGTGTAAAAATACCCGGTAACGAAACAAATGTCTCGGCAATCGGTTGTCTGAGAGCATTGAATGAAGAAAATTACTTAAAACAAAATGGCTATCAATTTGTTACTCTTGAAACGTTAAACGTATGAGGTGAATAATGAAACTTCTTGTTATAGACGGAAACTCAATTTTAAACCGTGCTTTTTATGGTGTAAGACTTCTGAGCACCAAAGATGGCAGATATACTAACGGTATCTTTGGTTTTATGAATATTTTTCTTCATCTTCTTGAAGAATATAAGCCTGATAGTGTGGCAGTAGCCTTTGACGTTAAAGCACCAACCTTCCGACATGAAATGTATGATGAATATAAAGGCACAAGAAAGCCTGCACCTGCTGAGCTTATAGAACAGTTTCCTACGTTAAAAGAGCTTTTGGGATATCTTGGCTATACCGTAATCGAAAAACCGGGTTACGAGGCAGACGATATTTTAGGTACACTTTCTGCAGCTTGCGGAAAAGATGATTTTTGTTATATCGCAACAGGTGACCGTGACAGCTTACAGCTTGTAAGAGATAACGTAAACGTAATTCTTGCTTCAACTAAAATGGGTAAATCTGTTACTACGGTTTATGACCGTGCAAAAATCAAAGAAACTTACGGTGTAGAGCCTGAACAGCTTATAGATATTAAAGCAATTCAGGGGGATACATCAGATAATATTCCCGGTGTTGCAGGCATTGGTGAAAAAGGTGCCCAGGAGCTTATAGCAAAATTCGGTTCAGTAGATTATATTTACGAAAACCTTGAAACTATTGATATTAAAGCCGGTATACGTGTGAAGCTTGAAGCATCAAAAGATAATGCCTTTTTAAGTAAAAAGCTCGGTACAATTTGTCTTGAAGCACCCATTGACCGTGATATTGAAAGCTATTTAATTAAAAAAGCAGATGCCGTAAAAGCAACAAATCTTCTTTCTTCATTAGAAATGACAAAGCTTCTCGGTAGGCTTAATTTTGATGAAGATGAAGTGATTTCGCAAAGCGATGCAAAGTCAGTTAAGCTTTACCAGGTTACAGATTTCGATAGCTTTCTTGCTGAACTAAAAAAATTAGGTAAGGCTTATTTTACAACAAAATTCAACGACGGTGGAATTGAATATATTCTATTCAAAACTACCGATGGTGTTGCCTTAGTAGGTAATTTTGACTTTATGTTTATGAGCTTTGCTACTGAGTTTTTCAGTGACGAAGCTATAAGTAAATATACTGATAACTCAAAGCAGTTGTACGGTTTTTGTGATACAAACGGTATTGAAGTGAAAGGGATTGTGCTTGACACATCTCTTGCAGCTTATCTTCACCGCGTCGGGAAGGAATTCAAGCTCGTAATCTCCCTCCTCGTCGCTCTCGCACAGGCAGTTTATCCTGCCCTCGTCGTCAAGCTCTTTAATGATATAGGTGATTATCTCAAGCACCTGCGGATCGTTGAATTCCTGCTTTTCGTGAAGAGCAGAGAAGCTCTCTGCGTTGTTCTCCTCAAGAAGCTCGAGAAGCTCAAGCTCGGAGCGCGCAAGCTCCGCCTTGACTCTGTCGGTGTCTCCCATCAGCGCGATATTCATACCCGAATAGGGGCAGGGAAGCGCAAACATCTCCTTGTCGAAGAAGCCGTGAGAGCTGAGGGTGAAGTGGTGAGGATTTGGGCAGAAGATGCAAGGGACTGTGAAGCGAACCTTATTATCCTTGGTATGCACCAAGGTCATCTCGCTTCCGCCGCAATCGCATTTCAGCTTTATCATATCCGCGTGAAGAGCAAAGAGATTTACCACGCTCATAACTCCCGCGCCGCACTGTGGGCAGCGGTAAGCAACTGTGGTCTGTCTTGACTCGAGAACCATATATAAAACCTCCGTATAAACTTCAAATTGCCCCTGCGTTCCTTTAGGACGCAGGGGCTACGGTTTTTACTTACCTATCTTGTTGAGAACGCTATCCTTGCGCTCGATGGTAGAGGAGTACTTTTCGGTGTATTCCTCACTTGCCTTCTCAAAGTCCTGATTGTAAAGGGTGTACTTAACGTCTGCCTGCCAGCCGGT
>JAZOSL010000086.1:0-3705 GCA_045657085.1 Acutalibacteraceae bacterium
GGTAAATCAACTCTTTTAAAAATGATAACCGGTGTGGTTTTTCCTACAAGTGGTGATATTGAAGTTAAGGGTAGAGTAAGTGCTTTGCTTGAACTTACAAGTGGCTTTGATATGGAGTTCACCGGTAGAGAAAATATTTATCTCAAAGGTCATATTTTAGGTCTTAAGGATGAAGAAATAAAAGCTCTTGAAGATACAATAGTTGATTTTTCAGAGCTTAACGAGTATATAGACCAGCCCGTAAGAACATATTCAAGTGGTATGAGAGCAAGGCTTGGCTTTGCAATAAACGTTAATATTAAACCTGAAATTCTTATTGTTGACGAGGCTTTAAGCGTTGGTGACGCACCTTTCAGAAAGAAATGTCAGAAAACTGTTAATGAAATTATTGCAAAAGATAATGTTACACTTCTTTTCGTTACTCATCAAACTGCAGTTGCAGAGGAATTCTGCAAGAGGGGAATAGTAATGAAAAACGGTAAAATTGTTTTCGACGGCCCCGTAGAAGAAGCATCGGAGTATTATAAGAAAATGAATGCAGGGAAGAAATAATAAATAAAAAACACCACCGAGAGTGAATAACTACTTTCGGTGGTGTTTGTTTGTAATACATTAATTTATTTAAGAATCAAATCAGCGTAAATAGGGTAGTGGTCTGAAACGTATCTTCCGTCGATACCTTCTGTTACTACCTTGTAAACCGTGGCGTCAAATTTATCGTTAATCATAACGTAGTCAATAACGTCACCGTCGTGCTGAGTGGGCTTTGTATCGTGGTACGTGCAGTAATCCATTGTGTCAGGTGCAATAAACTTTGTATCCTTAAGAACGCCTGACTCAACAAACTGATTGTAATTTTCACCGTCCTGACGAACGTTCATATCTGCTGTGAAAACAACGGGGATATCACTGAATTCTTTTGCTTTATTAATTATAAGTTCAACACTGTTCTTTCTTGCTTCAATACCAACATGGTCAAAGTGGCTGTTGATATGAGCATATTTCTGACCTGATACCTTGTCTTCAAGAACTACCCATGTGCAAACTCTTCTGCAAGCAGCATCCCAACCGAAAGAAACCTCTTCAGGTGTTTCTGAAAGCCAGAATGTACCACTGTCTACTACGTTGTATTTTTCTTTAAGGTAGAATATTGCAGAATATTCACCTTCGTTGTCACCATCATCTCTGCCAACACCAACATAGCTGTACTTAGCACCAAGAGTTTTATCTAATGTTTCCATCCATTCGGGTGTAGCTTCTTGTACACCAACTGAGTCGGGAGCACCGTCAAGAATTGACTGTGTTACGATACCGATTCTGTCTTCCCAAGTATCGTTACCTACGTTTGTACAACGGATATTAAATGACATAATACGCATAGCGTTATCCTCCTTTTGAGTAAAACCTTGAATAACAGGGTTTTCATGGATTTTTTTGTTAATTAAAAGTCCGGTAGTAACACCGATTGCAACGGTTACAACAGCGACAGTTATGCCGATTGCTAATTTCTTTTTGTTCAAGAAATCATCCTCCTAAAAAAATATATAGTAGTATAATATCACAAATAAAGACGGTGTCAATATAAGTGGAAAAATAAAAGAAAAAATAACCTTACAGAATTTCTTCTGTAAGGTCGATTTTTTGTTTGTTAGTTTATTAGTTATGCTGTTTGCCAAACTTTCTCTGGAAGAACTTAACAACCTCAACGATCGGGATGATAAGGAAAGCAAGGCCGAGAGAAATAAGGTAAGCCTTAAGATCAAGGTGAGCAAAGCCGAAAAGGTTTGAAAGGAAGTCAATTTCAACAACGGCAGTTGTAAGAATGAAAGAGCCAATCATAGCACCATAAAGAGCCATATTGTGGTGACCTTTAAATACCATGCCAACAACTGAATTTCTTTGTGAACGCATATTAAATGAATGGAAAATTTCACACATAGCCATTGTGAAGAATGCCATTGTCATACCTTCACTACTGTCGGGAATGTTGCTGAAAACAAGGTGACCTGTTTCAAGGAATTCACCAATATAGAATGCGATAACTGTTAGCACACTAACAAGGATACCTTGGTATGCACAGTCAACACCAAGACCACCAGAGAAAATACCATCTGTTTTGCTTCTGGGTTGTCTTTTCATAATATTTGCTTCGGGCTTTTCAAGACCAAGTGCAAGTGCAGGGAAACAGTCAGTAACAAGGTTTATGAAAAGGAGGTGTGGAGCTTCAAGAATTGTAAAGCTCATAATAGTTGCAAAGAAAATAGAAACAACTTCTGAAAGGTTTGAACCAAGAAGGAACTGAATAGCTTTACGAATATTGTCGTAAATTCTTCTGCCTTCACCAACTGCTGAAACAATAGTTGCAAAGTTGTCGTCTGTAAGAACCATATCAGCAACGTTCTTTGTAACGTCAGTACCGGTAATACCCATACCAACACCGATATCAGCACTCTTGATAGATGGAGCGTCATTAACACCGTCACCTGTCATAGCAGTAACGTAGCCTTTGTTTCTCCATGCATTAACGATTCTTGTTTTGTGTTCGGGCTGAACACGTGCATAAACGAATATGTTTTCAACTATTTTTTCAAATTCTTCGTCAGAATATTTATCAATATCAGCACCCATCATAGCCTGTGAATCATCATTAAGAATACCTAATTCACGAGCGATAGCTTTAGCAGTGTTGATATGGTCACCTGTAATCATAATAGGTGTAATACCTGCACTACGACATTCAACAATAGCATCTTTTACTTCAGGACGAACAGGGTCAATCATACCTGTAAGACCGATGAAAATCATATCATATTCAAGAGATGCTGAATCGTAAACCTCGGGAGCTGCAGAATATTCTTTGAAAGCAACTGCAAATACACGAAGAGCTTTGTTACCCATTCTTGTGTTTTCGTCTGCAGCCTTTTTAAGAATTTCATCGTTCATATCAACGATTTCGCCGTTAACGAGCGCTTTAGTACATTTTTTAAGGATTTCGTCAGGAGCACCTTTTGTGTACTGAACATATTTTCCGTCAACAGTATGAACAGTTGACATCATTTTTCTGCCTGAATCAAAAGGAACTTCACCTGCTCTGGGGTTAGCAGCAACAAGGTCAGCCTTTTTAAGACCTAATGTAGATGCGCAGTTAATAAGAGCAACTTCATCAGGTTCGCCTGTGCTTTTACCGTCCTCATCAACTTCTGCATTAGTACAAAGAGCCATTGCAGTTGCAAGAACTTTTTCGTCTTCTGCATAATGGTCAACAACTGTCATTACGTTCTGGGTAAGTGTACCTGTTTTATCTGAACAGATAATCTGTGTACAACCAAGAGTTTCAACAGCATTCATTTTACGTATGATAGCATTCTTTTTAGACATATTGGTAACACCAATAGAAAGAACGATAGTCATAACGGCAACAAGACCTTCGGGAATAGCAGCAACTGCAAGGGCAATAGCTGTAATAAATGAATGAAGTGCAACATCAAAGAACTGTGCATTGTCAGCTAAAATATATTGTGTAACAAGATTGTAACCGAAAATGATAATACAAACACCGATAACAAGCTTTGTAAGAATCTTTGAAAGCTGTTCAAGCTTAATTTCAAGTGGTGTTTTTCCTTCTTCTGCAAGTGCAATAGCATTTGCGATTTTACCCATTTCGGTATCCATACCTGTTGCAACAACAACAGCTTTACCACGACC
>JAZOSL010000087.1:0-10242 GCA_045657085.1 Acutalibacteraceae bacterium
GGTTATAACACAATGCTTACAGGTGACGGTAGCAACCTTTCACAAGGTCAAAGACAGCTTCTTGCAATTGCAAGAGCCGCAGTTGCCGACCCGCCCGTTCTTATTCTTGACGAGGCTACAAGCTCAATTGACACAAGAACAGAACGCCTTATAGAAAAAGGTATGGATAAGCTTATGGAAGGCAAAACGGTTTTTGTTATTGCCCACAGACTTTCAACCGTCAGAAATTCAAACGCTATTATGGTGCTTGAAAACGGCGAAATTATAGAAAAGGGCGACCACGATACCCTTATCGAAGAAAAAGGAAAGTATTATAAGCTCTACACAGGTCAGTTTGAGTTATCGTAAGGCTCACTTCACTCTCAAGTGACAAATTCGAAAATGGCAACCGGTAAATTGAGTGGCACTTCGTGCCGATTGTAAAGCTTTGCGAAGAATTAATAAATAGATAAACATATAAAAAAACAAAGGATAGTATATTCATTACGAAATATACTATCCTTTAACTTTTATTTAAAATTGCGTCGCAGACCCTATATCTTCACTCTTACTTCTTACCTGCGAATGAAGCGAGCCTTAATTTATCGCTTATATAACAACCGTCTCTTTAAGTCTTACGTCATTTGAGGCAGCTGCAACCATAATTTCAAATTCACCGTCTTCAACAACCCACTCATATTTCTTATTTAAAAGCTTGAATGAGTCGAAATCCAAGCTGAATTGAACAGTTTTTGTTTCTCCTGCTTTAAGGCTGATTCTTTCAAAGCCTTTAAGGAGCTTCAAAGGTGTTACAACCGAAGAAACAATGTCATTAATATAAAGCTGAACAATTTCGTCACCGTCTCTGTCACCGATATTTTTAATATCTGCTGTTACGGTAAAATCATTTCTGCCAGTCTTTGTAATGTTAAGATTACTATATTCAAACTTTGTATAAGAAAGACCGTAGCCGAAAGGATATCTTGCTCCTCTGTCACCCTCAAACATCATTTCTGTATGATTGGGTAAAATTGAATAGTAGCAAGGGATTCTGTTTGAATCGGCAGGGAATGACACGGGTACTCGGCCTGCAGGGTTATTATCGCCCAAAAGAGTTTCAGCAATTGCCTTTGCACCAAATTCGCCACCGAACCAGGAAACAAGAATTGCATTTGCAACCTTGATTTCTTCTGTAAGGTCTACTGCCCTACCGTTTTCAAGAACAATAATCAACGGCTTGCCTGTTTTTGCAACCTCTAAAATAAGCTCTCTCTGCTTACCGGGAAGAACAAGGCTTGAACGGTCGTTACCTTCACCACTCGTAAAGTTGTTATCACCACCAACGAAAATTACAAGGTCGCTTTCGTTTGCAACCTTTACAGCATCTTCAATGCTACCACTTTCGTCTTCATCATAAACTTCAACAAGGTGGGGTTGTCCGTCTTCTTTTAAAACTGCCTGTACGCCTTTAGGAATGCCACAGCCTGATGAATGAAGAATCTCAACGTCGTCACCTAATGCCACTTTAAGCTCGTGACAAAGTGATTTTATTTCGTAACCTTCGGGTACCGATGAGTAGCCACCAATTCTCTGACGGTTTGCAGACGGACCTACAAGGGCAATTTTTTTGTACTTTTTCTCAAGTGGTAAAATACCGTCGTTTTCAAGAAGAGTCATAGCCTGTCTTGCACCGTCAAGGGCAATTTGCTTATGCTCGTCGCATCTTACAACTGATTCAAACTTATTTTCGTCTGTATAAGGATTCTCAAAAAGACCTAAACGGAATTTCATTTCAAGAACGCTTCTTACTGCATCATCAATTCTCTTTTCGGTAATTCTGCCTTCTTTTACAAGATTAAGAAGTGTTTCTTCCCAAAATTCAGGTGTATAGTCAAGACAGCCCTGCATATCAAGACCTGCATTAATTGAGTCGCAGATAGCATCAACGTGGTTAGCAGCAGTTCTGTGGGCAGTTACAAGACGTGTAATTGAACCCCAGTCGGCACGAACATAACCTTTCATGCCGTATCTGCCTCTTAAAACATCAGTAAGATAATATTCAGAAGTAAGAACTACTTCAGAGTCAATGTTGTTATAGCAAGACATAACGTTGTATGCCCCGGCTTTTGTTATGGCAGTTTCAAAAACAGGCAAGTAGCACTGTTCGATTTCACGTTTACCTACTCTTGCAGTTGCACAGTTTATACCATTTTCGGGCATACCGTGAATACAATAGTGCTTGGGCTCGGTAATAACTGCATCATCACGGCTGATTTCACCATTTTTCTGCTCACCTGTAATAATTGCATAACCCATTTCAGAACAAAGATATGTATCTTCACCAAAGGTTTCTTCTACCCTGCCCCAACGAGGCTCTCTTGCAACGTCAAGATTAGGTGCTAAAATTTCCTGCATACCCAACGCTCTTGTTTCGGCACCTATAGCTTTACCTGTTTTATTGACAATATCTCTGTTAAAGGTTGCTGCAAGACCTAACGGCACAGGGAAAACGCAAGCACCGGGGAAAGAAATACCGTGAAGTGCTTCACCTGTAAAAATACACGGAATACCTAATCTTGTTTTTTCAACTAAAAATCTCTGAAATTTATTGAACACAGCAGGTACGGTATAGGAGTCATGAATAAAACCGATACCCCTGTCACCTACTGTTTTTTCGAACTTTTCATAGTTAACGTCTGAATTTCTGTCAACTGAACAATGGTTAAGCTTATGGGGAATTGTAGAATATTCTACACCTCTTAAAATATCTATCTGTGCAACCTTTTCTTCAAGAGTCATTATTGAAAGAAGGTCGGCTGCTCTTTCCTCAGGGGTTAATGCAGGATTTTTGTATTTCATATTGTCACCTTTACTTTTTAATTTTCATTGAAATATCGAATGCTGTTACAGAGTGTGTAAGAGCACCGATTGAAAGAATATCAACTCCGATTTCGGCAACACTACGGAGTCTTTCTTTCGTAAGATTTCCTGATGCTTCAAGAAGTGCTTTCCCGTCAACAATTTCAACAGCCTTTGCCATTGTTTCGTTATCCATATTGTCGAGCATAATAATATCTGCTCCGGCAGTTAATGCTTCTTTAACTTCATCAAGAGTTCTTGTTTCAACTTCAATTTTAACTGTGTGACCTATTTTTTCACGTAACGCTTTTACAGCAGGTGTAATACCACCTTTTGCATCTATGTGGTTATCCTTAAGCATAGCACAGTCGGAAAGATTATATCTGTGGTTTCTGCCACCACCACATGTTACTGCATATTTCTGAATTGAACGAAGACCGGGAAGAGTTTTTCTTGTATCAGCAATTGTAGCTTTTGTTCCTATTGTTTCTTTTACACATTCGTTAGTCAGAGTTGCAATTCCACTCATATGCTGAATAAGGTTTAACGCAGTTCTCTCGCCCTTTAAAAGCTTTACTGTTTTGCCCTTAAATTCTGCAATAAGATCACCGTTTTTAACCACGTCGCCATCTTTTTTATAAAGAGTGTATGTAAAGTTATCATCAAGAAGAGAGAAAACTCTCATTGCTACGTCGGCACCACAAAGAATACCTTCTGCTTTAGCAACGAAAATTGCTTCGCTTTCCTGGTTTTCGTCTAAAAGATAATCAGTAGCTACGTCAATATAGTTAATATCTTCTGAAAGAGCGCTTTTTATTAAATCGTCAATGTAAAACTGTGGTAAGATCATCTGTCTACCTCCTTGAGAATTATATAAGCAACCGTTGCAAGTGAAAGAGCCTCACAATAGTCTGCCGTAACGGCAAATTTACCGTTTTTAAGTCTGTTAAGTATGTTTTCTATTCGTTTTTTGCCCTGATGTATTGCACCTTCATCGGGAATAACGAAATACGCCTTTTGCATTATTTCACGGATTTCTGTTCGTGTGCCTTTAGGTAAAGGCGCTCCGTTTCTGTTTACAACCTTTTCTTCGGGTACCTGAAGCTTATAGAAGCCTGCATTTATACAACGCATAATATCTTCAGCGGCACGTCTTCCGAAAACAAGTGCTTCTAAAAGAGAGTTACTTGCAAGACGGTTTTTACCGTGAACACCCGTACAAGCACATTCACCTGCAGCATAAAGACGTGGTAAGGTTGTTCTTGCATTAAGATCCACTTCAATACCACCCATCAAGTAATGCTGACACGGGAAAACAGGGATTAAATCTTTTGAAATATCTACACCTTGTTTCAGGCAACCGGCATATATACCGGGGAAACGGTTTTTAAGATATTCTTCACCTTTATAGCGTATATCAAGATAAAAGTTGTTGCTGCCGAGACGACGTGATTCCATAATAATAGAACGTGAAACAACATCTCTTGGTGCAAGCTCTAATCTTTCGTCATAACGGTGCATAAATCTTTCTTTATTGCAGTTAAGAAGATAAGCACCTTCACCCCTTACAGCTTCACTTATAAGGAACTGTTCACGGTTAGCACCGTTGAATGCAGTGGGATGAAACTGTACATAGCTTAAATTTTTGATTGATGCACCCATTTCGTAAGCAAGACGGATACCGTCACCGGTTGCAACTGACGGGTTAGTTGTGTACTGATAGACTCTACCGATACCACCTGAAGCAAGAAGGCAATAATCTGCGTACAGAATCTTGTATTCTGAGCCACTCATTATTTCAACTTCAAAGCCGTTTTTTATCCTATTCATTGAAGTAACCATAGTTTCGTCAGCAATAGTTACGTTAGGAAGCTTTTCAACTGCTATCATAAGCTTGTCTACAAGCTCTTTACCTGAAGTATCCTTATGATGAACAATTCTTCTTCTGCAATGCCCACCTTCAAGTGTTTTTATCAACTCGCCATTTTCATCACGGTCATATTCAACACCATATTCAATTGTTTTTAAAACGTCTGCCGGACCTTCTTCAACTAGCTGAGTAACTGCATCAATATCATTTTCACGTTTACCTGCTATAAGAGTGTCTTCGATATGAAGCTCGTAGCTGTCGTTTTCCAAATCAAGAACACAGGCGACGCCCCCCTGTGCAAGAGAGCTGTTTGACTGATGACGTTCTTTTTTTGAAAGCATAAGAATATCTACGTCAGACGGAAAGTTAAGTGCTGCATAAAGTCCTGCAAGACCACTGCCCACTATAACCACACTATAATGATTTTTAATATGTGAAAGGCTCATTTTATTACCCCAATTCAAGCATACGGTTAATACTTACAAGTGCTTTTTGTCTTAATTCTTCATCAAGCACAACATTTTCTCCACCCTCACCCGTAATTGCGTTGTAAACATCTTCGAGTGATATTTTTTTCATATCTTCACAGCAAAGCTTTTCGGGTGCCAGCTGAATAAATCTTTCACCGTTTTCTTCGTGAAGCGAAAGATAATCAACAACACCTTTTTCAGTACCGATTATTACGTTACCCTTTTGTTCTTTTGCATATTTTATAATATCGCTTGTTGCACCTACCATATCGGCAAGCTCAACAACTTCCTTTGGTGATTCGGGATGCACGGCAAAAACTGCATCGGGATATTTCTTTTTGCATTCAATAACGTCTTCTTTTGTAAGCTGAGCGTGTACAGGACAATAACCGTCCCAAAGAATGATATTTTTTTCAGGTACATTTTTTGCTACAAATGAACCTAAATGCTGGTCGGGAATAAAGAGAATATCTTTACTCTCAAGCTTTTTAACGATTTTTATTGCAGATGAGCTTGTAACACAAACGTCACACTCTGCCTTTAAAGCAGCTGTTGTGTTTATATATGCCACAACCTGAGTGTCAGGATTTTCTTCTTTGAATTTTCTTACTCTTTCGGGAAGAATCTGCTCTGCCATAGGGCAGGTAGCTGACGCAACGGGTAAAATTGTTTCTGTTTCAGGTGAAAGAATTTTAACACTTTCTGCCATAAATCTTACACCACACATAACAACTCTTTTTGCTTTAAGCTCTGCTGCTTTTTTACTTAAAAAGAAACTGTCACCTGTAACGTCGGCAATATCAATTATATCAGGCTCCTGATAAGTGTGAGCAAGTATAACCGTGCCTGTCTCTTTTTTCGCCTCAATAATTCGTTTTTTAAGTTCTTGTGTAGTCATAATATTTTTTACACCTCTTAAAATACAATGCCGATTTTTCTCGGCTGTAAATATCCATTTTAATTATATCATTATTTTGACACTTGGCAATATAAAAAATTCCAAAAAATCGTTATAAGTTAAGAGTGTTTATGGTCAAATAACAGAACTTGGTTGTTAAAAATATAACTTCTTCTTTTTTGGTTGAAATAAAATTGAATATAAGGTATTATATGAGAGATATATTTTTCCATAATTTTAGGTTATCGTAAAGGAGATTGAGCAATGAATTCTTATCTTGAAAAAGACTTTGAGTTTCTTAAAAATGCCGACGAAGAGCTTTTTGAAGCATTTGAAAAAGAACAGATTCGTCAAAGCCAAAATATTGAGCTTATCGCAAGTGAAAACTATGCTTCTGCTGCAGTTATGGCAGCAAGTGGTAGCATTTTTACAAACAAATACGCAGAAGGGTACCCGTCAAAACGTTATTACGGTGGTTGCGAATACGTTGATATTGCAGAAAACATTGCAATTGAAAGACTCAAAAAGCTTTTCGGTTGCGAGTATGCAAACGTTCAGCCCCATTCAGGTTCTCAGGCAAACTTTGCAGTTTATTTTGCACTTCTTACACCCGGTGATACTGTTTTAGGTATGAGCCTTGCTGACGGTGGTCACCTTACCCACGGCTCACCCGTTAACGTAAGTGGTTCATATTTCAATTTTGAAAGCTACGGTGTTGACGAAAACGGCTTCCTTGATTATGATGCCCTTGAAAAGAAAGCAAAAGAATGCTCACCCAAGCTTATTGTTGCAGGTGCTTCTGCTTATTCAAGAATCATTGATTTCGAAAGAATCCGTAAAATCGCAGATTCAGTAAACGCTTTATTTATGGTTGATATGGCTCATATCGCAGGACTTGTTGCTTCCGGTATGCACCCGTCACCTATCCCCCACGCTCACGTTGTAACTTCTACAACTCACAAGACTCTCAGAGGTCCACGTGGTGGTATCATTCTTACAAATGATGAAGAAATTGCAAAGAAAGTAAACAAGGCTATTTTCCCCGGCATCCAGGGTGGTCCTTTAATGCATATCATTGCTGCTAAGGCTGTTTGCTTTGGTGAAGCACTTAAACCTGAATTTAAAGAATACGGTAAAAAGGTTGTTTCTAACTGTAAAGCACTTGAAAACGCTCTTTGTGCTCAGGGTGTAAATATGGTTTCAGGCGGATCTGACAACCACCTTTTACTTCTTGATTTAAGAAGCCTTGGCATTACAGGTAAAGAGCTTGAACGTCGTCTTGACGAGGTTCACATTACAGTTAATAAAAACGCTATCCCCGGTGACCCTGAAAAGCCCTTCGTTACAAGTGGTATCCGAATCGGTACAGCTGCAGTTACTTCAAGAGGCTTTGAAGCACAGGATATGGTTGATATTGCAGAATATATCAAACTCGCAGCTACAGACTTTGAAAACAGTGCAGACTACATCAGAGAAAACGTTGCAAGAATTTGTAATAAATATCCTCTTTATAAATAATTGTTATATAAAAAATCCCATTCGAAAACCGAATGGGATTTTTTGTTTCTTATTCATCTGTGCCTGTTGTGGCTGAAACTGTTTCTTTTTCTTGTTCTGTTTCTTCTGCATCTTTCTTGCGTTCAAACTTACGGTAGTTAATTTTACCGATTTTTGTTGTTGGTAAAGCATCGGTAAATTCGATTTCTGCAATCTGAGCATTTTTTGCAATATTCTTTTTACAGAATTCTTTAATTTCTTTTTCAATTTCAGAAGTTTTCTCTACTCCTGATTTAAGAACGATAACTGCTTTAGGAACTTCTTGTTTGATTTTATCTTTAACACCAACAACAACGCTTGAAGCTATGTATTTACATTTGTTAAGAATGTTTTCAAGCTCTGTCGGATAAATGTTATATCCGTTTGAAATAATCATTCTCTTAAGACGTGAAGTGAAGTGAAGAATACCATCTTCCATATAGCCCAAGTCGCCTGTATGTAACCACTGTGTTCCGTCAGCATGAGTTCTTATAGTATTATCAGTTTCTTCTTTGTTATTAACGTAACCGAGCATAACTGTAGGACCGTTAACACAGATTTCACCGATTTCACCATCGGGAAGTTCTTCATTTGTTTCGGGATTGCAAACCTTAACAAGGGTGTCGGGGTTAGGAATACCGATATTATCAATATCTTCTGCACCGTACTGTGTTGCAGTAAAGAAGGCTGTTGCTTCTGAAAGACCGTAACCGATACGGATATGAGTGCTTGAACCACAAGAACGGAAATAATCAATTACCTTGGCACGTACATCATCACTAAGGTAGTCACCACCACTGAGAATAACCTTAACACTGCTGAAAGAATCAGGACCAAGATTTTTATTGTTGGTAATTGCTTTAAGCATTGTGGGAACTGCAGGAAGAATTGTGGGTTTAGTCTTTTTGATTGTTTCGTTAAGCTTTTTAACGTCAATTTTGGGAAGAAGAATACACTTCATACCTAACATAAGTGGTGCGTGAATAGCAACACAAAGACCAAAGCCGTGGAAAATCGGAAGACCTGAAAGCATTGATGCACCCGGTCTTGCTTCAGGACAAACGTCAAAACACTGAGTAGCAAGGGCGTTAAAGCAAAGGTTTGAAAGAACAATACCCTTTGATTTACCTGTTGTGCCACCACTATAGATAAGCACAGCAGCATCGTCTTTATCTCTTTTAACCGTAGGCACCTGCTCATTTGTATCTTTAACAATATTTTTCCATCTTATTGTGTCAGATTCATATTTCATCTGCTTACGGCTTTTAATGTTATAAGCCAGTTTAAGCACAGGGTTCATACTGTTGCTTACTTCGCAGACAACAATTCGGTCAATACCTACTTCACTTACAGTTTTATAAGAAACGTCTGTAGTAAAAATTATTGTTGAGTTCGTAAGCTCAACTGCATTTTTAATTTCACCAACATCACTTAAAGGATGGATAACGTTACAAACTGCACCAATTTTATTTAAAGCATAAATAAGGAAGATTGATTCGGGCATATTAGGCATACAAACAGTAACACTTTCATCTTCAACAATGCCTAACTTTAAAAGTGCTTTAGCGACGTTATTGATTTTTTTGTCAAATTCTTTGAATGTAAAACGAACATCAAAAAATTCAAGAGCAGGAAGATTCGGGTATTTATCAGCAGTCTCTTTAAACATATCGTAAATAGATCCCTGACAATACTCCATATGCTCGCGCATTGTTCCGTAATGTTTAAGCCAAGTTTTTTCTTCCACAGGAATT
Organism: Acutalibacteraceae bacterium; assembly: GCA_045657085.1. Lineage (GTDB taxonomy): Bacteria > Bacillota > Clostridia > Oscillospirales > Acutalibacteraceae > DTU089. The sequence goes on from JAZOSL010000087.1 coordinate 9,367, forward strand.
TCGGCAAGTTTCATTGCCTTCATAGTAGAAAAATACTCACAAGCTTTTCCCATAAAAACCTCCACCGTAATCACACGGCTATAAAAAATTACAGTCTACCACTGCAAGAAAAACATACATCGTTTAAATAATATATGTTTTTTCCGACAAAGTCAAGGAAAAGTGTAAGAAAACTTGTTGTTTCAGAAACATTAAACAGGTGTTTAATAAAGCTCATCATTTTTTCTTATTTGTACAACAACTGTATGGATAAAAGTCTTTTTAACTGTTTTTACACCACTTGTTTATTGACACTCGTTTTTATATATGGTAAAATAACCTTCGTTTTACGGAACAAAAATCCATATTTGCAGTGGTGACGGATGCAGTAAAGGCAAAATGGCGTAGCAATCAAAATTTTTGCGAGTGAACAACGAGCAAAAGAAATTATGAGTACCGCAAGAGTCTTTGAACGAACTCATTTTTAAAACCAAACTGTTTAGTGCAACAATAAAATATGCGGGGATGGCGAAACTGGCAGACGCGTATGATTCAGGTTCATATGAACGTAAGTTCTTGAGGGTTCAAGTCCCTTTTCCCGCACCAAAACAGAGTGACCGCTTTTGTGGTTGCTCTGTTTTTATATAAATAGGACTTGAACCCGAGAGGGTCTGAGCGTAAAAAAACAGTCCGGTGGACTGTTTTTAGCGAAGAGCGCGAAGCGGGTACTGTGGGGCAAAGCCCCACGGTCGCTGAGCGAGTAGGGTGCAAAGCGAAGCTGCAGTAGCCGGCGAGCCCCCCCACCGGCACCCAATAATGTTTGCATCCGAATAGATGCGGACGTTATTGGGTTTCTGCGGAGCGCGCATAAATCGGCTGTTTCTGTGCAGAATAGGA
>JAZOSL010000088.1:0-9285 GCA_045657085.1 Acutalibacteraceae bacterium
TATTCAGTGAAGGTTTTAGCAGGAGCATATTCTTTATCTCCTTTGAAAATAGAGTCTGAAGATTTATATGAGTTTTATCAGACAGAAAAAGAGTTTGTTGATAGTGCTGCTTATATTGAGTCATTGAGTGTGAAGCTTTCTTCAGCAATAAAAGAAAATGAACAAGAAAAGCTTCTTTGTGAAATAGAGTTACCTCTTGCCAGAGTGCTTGCCTCAATGGAAAAGGTCGGTTTTTGCGTAGACAAAGAAGGTCTTGAAAAATATAACGAAAAAATCTCGGCCGAATTAGAAACAAGCTTGAAAAATGTTTATGATATGGCCGGTTGCGAGTTTAACCTTAACTCTCCTAAACAGCTTGGTGACGTTCTGTTTTCAGAAGATAAACTTAATCTTCCACACGGCAAAAAAACAAAAAACGGATATTCTACGAATGCCGAAGTTCTTGAAGGCTTACGTGATAAGCATCCCATAATTAACGAGATTCTGCGTTACAGGGGACTTATGAAGTTAAAATCAACTTATTGCGAAGGTCTTTTAAAGGTTATTGATAATGACGGAAGAATTCATTCAACTCTTAACCAGACAGAAACAAGAACAGGAAGAATTTCATCTGCAGAACCAAATCTTCAAAATATTCCTGTAAGAACTGAACAGGGTAGGGAGTTAAGAAGATTTTTTGTTGCAGATGAGGGCAACGTATTGGTGGATGCCGACTATTCTCAGATTGAATTACGTGTTCTGGCAGCTCTTGCTGATGATAAAAATATGATTTCTGCTTTCTTAAGTGGTGCTGATATCCATTCTATTACGGCATCTCAGGTTATGGGAGTAGCTTTGGAAGACGTTTCATCAGACGACAGAAGAAAAGCAAAAGCAGTAAACTTTGGTATAGTTTACGGAATAGGTGCATTTTCACTATCAAACGATATCGGTGTTTCTGTTGCAGAGGCTGACAGATATATAAAAGGCTATCTTGCTAATTATAGTGGCGTTGCAGCATTTATGGAAAACGCAAAGCTTTCTGCAAAAGAAAAAGGTTATGCTGAAACTTATTTCGGCAGAAGAAGATACCTTCCCGAATTGCAAGAGAAAAATGCGATCAGAAGAGGTTTTGGCGAAAGAGTTGCTATGAATATGCCCATTCAGGGTACAGCTGCCGATATTATTAAAATTGCAATGATTAGGGTATACGAACGTTTGAAATCTGAGTATCCTGAAGCTAAATTGATTATGCAGGTTCACGACGAATTGATAATTGAAACGCCTGAAAAGGATGCAGAAAACGTTTCACATCTCTTGAGAGAAACTATGGAAAATGCCTGCCAGCTTTCTGTTCCTCTTACTGTAGAGGTGCAAAGTGGTAAAACATGGTACGAAACAAAATGATAAGTGTGATTTTTGAAAAAATGACAAACAGTCATATTGATGCTGTTGCAGAATTAGAAAAACAATGTTTTTCAACTCCTTGGAGTAAAGAATCTCTTGAAACTGAGCTTTCAAATAATTTTGCACGTTTTTTTGTGGCTGTAAAAAATGGTGATGTAATGGGTTATATAGGTTGCCATAATATTCTAGGCGAAGCCTATATAACAAACGTTGCCGTTTCACCTGAACACAGAAAACAAGGTGTAGGTGAATTTCTTGTAAAAAATCTGGTTGAAGCTATGAGAACTGAAAAAGCAGATTTTGTAACACTTGAAGTAAGAAAAAGTAATTATCCTGCTATCGGGTTGTATGAAAAATGTGCTTTTAAGGTTGTTGGTGAAAGAAAGAATTTTTACGAAAAGCCTTGTGAAGATGCAGTTTTAATGACTGTAATATTAAATTGATACGGAGTTAATTTATGAAAATTCTCGGAATTGAAAGTTCTTGTGATGAAACAGCTGCTTCTGTTGTAGAGGACGGCAGAAAAGTACTTTCAAACGTTATAGCTTCTCAGGTTGAGGAGCACAAAATCTACGGTGGTGTTGTTCCTGAAATTGCTTCGCGACGTCATACAGAAGCAATTTGTGGTGTTGTTAATAAAGCACTCGAAGATGCAGGTTGTACACTTGATGATATTGATGCACTTGCAGTTACATATGCTCCCGGGCTTATAGGTGCACTTTTAGTTGGGGTGAACTATGCAAAGGGATTGTCATATTCAACAGGCTTACCACTTATACCTGTTCACCATTTAAGGGGACACATTGCAGCAAATTATATATCAGACGAAAAATTAGAACCACCTTTTTTGGCACTTGTTGTGTCAGGTGGTCATAGCCATATAATAAACGTAAAAAGCTATACAGATTTCGAAATTATCGGTAGAACACGTGATGATGCAGCAGGTGAAGCTATGGATAAAGCTGCACGTACTGTTGGTCTTCCTTATCCCGGTGGAGTTAACCTTGATAAGATTTCTGTAAATGGCGACGAAAATAAATATAAATTCCCTGTACCGAAGGTAGCAGATTCAAAATATGATTTCAGCTTTTCAGGGTTAAAAACCTTTGCTGTAAACCTTGTTCATAATGCTTCGCAAAAGGATGAAACAGTTAAACCTGAAGATTTAGGGGCATCTTTCATAAAAGCAGTTACTGATATTTTAGTGTCACATACAATTTCTGCTGCAGAAGAATTAGGTGCTGAAAAAATCGTGCTTGCAGGTGGTGTTTCTGCAAACTCCCGTTTAAGAAGAGTAATGAAAGAAAAATGTGACTGTAAAGGCATAGAACTTTATATGCCGGAAATGAAGTATTGTGGTGATAATGCTGCAATGATTTCTTCGCAAGGGTATTATGAGTACCTTGCGAAAAAAGAGACTGACGATTTCCACAATCTTTCTTTGAATGCAGTTGCAACCAAATCTATAGATAAGATTTAAAAATAGAAAAATATACTAAAAAACTGTAAAAAATCATTATCTTTAACAGTTTTTTGATGTTATGTTTGGTAATTATGATGATATAATTTTCTCGAAATTTCTTGAATTCCCTTGACAAATATGTTATAATTCAACCGTATAAGTTTATACTTAACTGTATTATGATTTGGAGGAATCACAAATGAAGAAAAACTTCAAAAAATCTTTAGCTGTGTTACTAGTTGCTATGATGCTCTTCTCAGTTGTAAGTGTATCAGTTTATGCAGCTACTTACAACGTTATTTTCCAGGCAGGTTCTAATGCTGATCCCGGTCAGACACAGACAGTAGAACGTCCCTTCTCTGCAAAAGGTGATATAATAGTTGCTCCTACTGCAGACGAATTAAGCTTTACACGTAAAGGTTATACCCAGGACGGTTGGACAACAAGTAGAACAGGTGGCGGTAAAAAAGCAGTTGATTTTGGTGGCAATTTTGCAACAACCAAAAAAGGTAATATTTCATTATATCCTTTCTGGGTAGCAGAAACATATGATATCGTATTTACTGCCGGTGCTTTTGGTGTAGGTGAAGATATTACTGATGAAGCAACATTTGGTAAAAACTACACACTCAAAGGTGCGATTTATACACGCGAAGGCTATCAGATGGTTGGTTGGGCAACAACTGAAGGTGGAGAACAGGTTTACGCTTTAGGTGAGACTGTTAAGTTCGAAAGTGATACAACACTTTATCCTGTTTGGTTTAAGAATATTTACAGTGTTGGTGTTTCTGTAAACTCTGCTGATTTCGGTGAAACTTGTGTTGATTACCAGGCTCCTGCAGCAGTAACAACTGAAATTACAAACAACGGTAACGTTACTATAGCGTACACACTTCCTGCATCAGATAATTACACAATTACTGCTTCAGGTTCTTTAGCAATTGCTCCCGGAAACAGTGTTGTAATCACAGTTCAGCCTAAGGTTGGTTTGGCAAGTGGTGATTATAAAGAAACATTATCTTTTGTTGCTGACAACGACACAGTATCATTCGATTTTGTTGCTAAGTTTGTAGTTATAGAACATGTTTTTGGTAAATATGTTTCAAACGGAGATGCAACTTATTCAAAAGATGGTACTAAGACTGCAGAATGTATCAATGGTTGCGGTACTATGTATACTATTACTGATACTGATTCAATGAAAAAGTTTGATGCAAAGTACAATACAGTTGAAGGTCTTTCAGAAGAATACATTTACCATAGAACAGTTCGTTTCACAGCTTTTGGTAGTGGTAGTGACTATACAGAAGATGAAATTGTTGATGGTGTATTAAGATACACTCCTGTTTCATGGGAAGTTAACGATGAATTCAAAGGTGACTTTGCTGATGGTGAATATGATGTAACCTTCACACACACAATCTTCGGCGATTATACTCTTACAGTTGATTACGTTGAAGAGAAGTTTGATGAAGCTACAGGTTCTTGGGTTCCTACCGGCAATACAGACCAGAAAACATTTGATTATACAGTTGGTAAAACAGCTGAAGAAGTTCAGGAAATTCAGACTCCTCAGACAATTATCGGTCTTCTTTTAGGTATCATTTCAATGCTTATGTCACTTCTTGGTATTGGTGGCTAATTGCAAACAATCATTATAATACAGTGTAACATATTATTAATCACCGTTGCTGTTGCAACGGTGATTTTTTTCTTGAAATAAAATTTAATTCGTGTTATATTTTAATTACGAAATAAAAGCGAGTAGGTATTATATTATGGGTAAAAATATAATCGTTGCCGGTGGTGGCCATGGTGGTATAGTAGCAGCTGCACTTCTTGCTGAAAAAGGCTTTGACGTAACAGTTTATGAAAAAAACGATCGTGAAAATATGGGGTATGACTGGACTGATATTTTTGCACCCCAAGCTCTTACTTATGCAGGTCTTTCTATGCCTGAGGCAGGTCTTTTTGAATATAAGACTGATATGACCTTCTACTCAACCAATGAGAAAAAGGCTATTCATCAAAGAGTTCCTGAAGATGAATTAGAAATTAAAATGGAACGAAAAGACATTTACAACCATATAATTTCATTTGCTGAAAAACAAGGTGTAAAATTTGAGTATGGCTGTAACATTGAAAAGCCGATATCAAAAAACGGTCGTGTTATTGGTATAAAGACCGATAAAGGTGATTTTTATGGCGATTTAATAATAGATGCTTGTGGTTGTAATTCACCCGTAAGAACTAATTTGAACCATGGTTTTGGTATACAAAGTGAAATGGGTCCCTTCGAACGTTTTTACGTTTACAGAGCATTCTATAATAAAGCTACAGAAAATAAAGTTAAAGATAAATACAAAGTTACTCTTTTACCTGATGGAGTTTTAGGTATTGGTTGGGTTGCAACTGAAGAAGAATATACTGATTTGCTTATAGGAAGATTTGAACCCTTTGATATAAATGAAGCAGAAAAAACAGCAGAAAAATTCAGACAACGCAACGAAAGCTTAGGAACAGAGATTGTACGTGGAGGTCAATTTGTTCAGATTCCTGTAAGACACGCTCTTTCAGTTATGGTTGCTAATGGTTATGCTGCAATAGGTGATAGTGCTTTTATGACAGTGCCTATTATAGGTTCAGGTATCGCAAACTCTTTTAAAGCAGCAAAAATTTTGGCAGATGTAGTTGCTGATGATATGACATGTGAGTTTAATGTTGAATCTCTTTGGAAGTATCAGTACAATTTTTATAAAGAGTTAGGCTCAGGTTTAGCGCCTTTAGCGGCAGTAAAACTTCTTCTTACAAAGCTTTCATCAGAAGAACTTGACTATATATTTGAAAAAGAAATATTAACATGGAGAGAAATGACTATATCAGCTAACACTACAAGTTTATCTAGTTTCGTTCATTTTTCATCAGATATGCCCAAGAGAGCTGTTGCTATAGTTAAGGATAAGGCGTTATTGAAGAAACTTCTAAGTGTTGCAGGAAATATAGGTAAAGTAATTTTCTTGTGTCTTACACTTCCTAAAGTATATAATAAAGAAAAAGTGTATGAGTGGGCAAATAAATACGACGGCATATTTAAAGTGTAATATTTATAATATAAAAACACTGTTGAATCCTAATGTTGGATCTCAACAGTGTTTTGCTTTTTATATAAAGAATAATTTAGAAACTACAAGCATTATAACAAGGAAAATTGCATTAATAATTGTAAATAAAAGAAAATACTTTTTTGTTTTATCAGGGTAAAGAATTTTGAATTCGTTGAAAGTTATAAGACTTGCAAGTGAAGCAATAAGTGTACCCGTTCCACCGATGTTTACACCGTATAAAAGAGAGTGATAATCGTTTGTGAATTGAGATAAAAGAATAGCTGAAGGTACGTTGCTTATAAATTGACAGGAAAGAGCAGAAACTAAAAGTGAATCCTTTTCAAGAAGATTTGAAATAAAGGTATTTACAACATCGATTCTTGATAGGTTACCCGAGAAAATAAAGAAAAAGAAAAACGTTCCCAGAAGACCGTAATCAACCATTAAAAGAGATTCTTTGTCGGCAATTAATAAAATTATAGGTATAACAATAAGACCTGCCTGATATGGAATAATCCTGAAAACAATAAGAATCGATAAAGTAAAAAGTATCAGATATAATACAGTTTTTTTGATGTTAAGTTTTTCGGGAAATTCTTCCTTAATGGAAAGTTTTTGGGGTTTTACTAAAAGGCAGGCGATCAAAAGAAGAAAAATTGCAAGTAAAAATGGTGGTAACATAATTTTACAGAATTCTGTTGTCGGGATATTAAAAAATGAATATAAATATAAATTCTGTGGATTACCGAATGGTGTTAACATACCACCTAAGTTTGCTGAGATATTCTGCAAAATAAAAAGATATGCCATATGCTTTTCGTTACCTGTAGAGGATAATGCAAGATATCCTAATGGTAAGAAAGTAATAAGAGCCATATCGTTTGCAATTATCATTGAACCGATAAATGTAATACAGATAAGGGTTATATATAAAGTTCTAAGATTTCCTGTAATTAAAACTATACGCCTTGAAAGGATTGTGAAAAACTTGATGTTTCTTAAGGCACATACAACTGCAAGAGTTAAGAACAGGCAAACAAGAGTTTTCCAATCAAAGTAAGATAAATATTCTTTATCAGGTGGTACAAAGAAACAGGTGATAAGAGCTGCTAAAAAAGCAATACAAAACACGGTGTTCTTTTTAATAAATTTAACTATAGGCATATACAATCTCCTTAAAACACACTGTTTGCAATAATACAACTTTTTGCCCTGTTTTTCAATAGATAATTAAAATAAAAAAGCATCTGTATTAAAAAATACAAATGCATTCAAGTAGAATTAGTAATATATCAATACATTGTTTTCGAAAGTATAAAACAAATCCAAAGAGCTACTACAAATAGGCTTTCAGCAGGGATAGCAAGCTTGGTGTAGGGGCATTTCCAGCCTTTATCAACGCAAAGGAAAATTGTTCTTGTTACGAGAACTGTTGTTGCAAAGAAAAGACCACCAATCATTGAGTAGTATGGTGTTTTAAGAGCAAGCATAAGGAATAATAAAAATCCACCTAATGCACCCGAAATACCACCATAATAAACACGGATTTCAGTAATGCCTGCGTTGTCAACGGGCTTAACCGAAAAGCTTTCAGCATTCTTTAACGGCTTTGTAATAAATACAATTGCCATACCGAAGAAATAAAGAATAAGCCCGATAGCAGCAACTGCAGCAGGAACGTTTGACATAAATATTTCTTTCATAAAATCATCTCCTTTAAGGGTATTTTACTATGGATTGAGGGGAAATGCAAGGTGTGATGAAAGGTCGCTTACAGAAGACTATGGTGGTTTTTTGTGTTGTGATACTTTTCAAAGCTAAATTCCTTAAATCTACCGAATATAATAGGTCTTGACAATACAAAATGAATTGTCAATGAAGGAACGGTAAAAAACATAAATAACCACAAAGAAAGCCAAGCAATAAGTGTACCTGAAAACCAAGTAAAAGAAATAATCAGGTACATAACCAAGAGAATCCAACCGGTTTTCTGAAATAATATCAAACCGTTGCAAAAATTTACAGCGTGCAGACAGTTTTCTTTAAAATGTGACATACGTAACTTTTGAGAAAAAGTATATTTTTTATTTAGTTTCTTTACCGCTGTTTTGCTTCGGTGCATTTTGAGTAGAGAAACTAATAACAGATGGTTTTCTAGGTATGAAAACAGAAACATAAATACAGAAAGTAAGATACATGCTGAAGGCTGTTCGGATATGTTTTTTATTATTTGTGGCATAAAATCACCTTTATAGAATAATTGATTTGTGAATTCAATGTGTATGTTGTTGGTATTGTAGCGATTCAATTATTCTGTATATCTTGTAAACGTAATAAATAATCGTTGTATGTATAATATTCATCGCTTTGATAAACAAAACTATGGCAAAAATCTAATGAAGAAACTAATCTTTCTGAAAACGGATCCGATTCATCAAATAAATCTAAGATATCACTTTTGTTATGGATTAGTATATCTTTTGTGCAAAAAAGTTCATTTTCTCTATTTCCGTAAGGACATATGTTCCCGTGCCTGCAAGTCATACAACAAGCAATTTTGACGTTTTGAGGAAGTTTTACCTGTAAATCAGCGAAAGTATCTACCCAAAGATAATCTGTCCCTTTACCTGTGTAGTTGTTACTGCTGTAAATAACAGATATTTCTGAAAGAGGGTGAGTTAGATTTTCGTCATCATCGTAATTGATTTGTATAGGTACAAGAGTTTTACCTGATGGCGTAAGTAAATGGATTTCTGATTTAATAGACTTTTTCATTTTTCTTTTTCCTTTGCGGTGTTGATGGAAGCGATAAGCGTAACACGAATGCTTGTACAGCCTCTGTCGTAGGCTTTGTATTCTTGTTCAGAGATATAATTTGTTTTATAAAGCAATTCAAGCCAATATCCTGTTTCGTTTGCTTCCTTTAAGGCAATTTGTAATTTTGAAATAAAGTCAGCTTTGCTGTGAGCATACTGCGCTTCTCGAATATTAGCACCAATGGAAGTGCCACTTCTACCAATTTGATTAGAAATAATCGATTCTCGTTTTTCTTTAAGGTTTTTTACAAGATTTACGATGGATACAGCAAAATCCATAGATTCAATAGATAGTTTATCATTTCTCATTAAAACACCCTCTTTTATTCATTGTAACATAAAGTTTTCAGGTTTTCAATGAAGCATTTGCTAAAGCAAATATGAAGCAAATTTGTTTCACAAATTTATGAAGTAGTCGCAAAGCTCCTATGAAGCGAAGTGCACATGTGCGAAAGCACGCTTCATAGCCGAAGGTTGCTTCATAACGAAAATTATTTAATGCACCGAAAGGTGCGCT
>JAZOSL010000089.1:0-17031 GCA_045657085.1 Acutalibacteraceae bacterium
AAAGCCATAATTAAAGAACATACAAAAATAATAAACTTATTAGAATCATTAATATCTTTAACACCGGAAAAAGAAAAAGACATTAAAAGAACAGCAACAAATTTCTGACCATCTTGAGCTCCATGCATAAAGCTCATTGAAGCAGCAGCAAAAATCTGTCCCCATTTAAATATTTTTTCACTCTTTTGTCTTTTTACGTTTTTAAAAATAATTATAATAAATTTACATATGATAAAACCCAAAACAAAGCCAATAAAACAGGAAGAAAAAAGCCCTTTTACGGTTTTAAACCATTCTGATATGTTTATTGCATTATCACCACCATTCAAAGCTAAAGCACTTCCTGAAAGGCCGGCTATAAGTGCATGACTTTCACTAGTTGGTATACCAAAAAACCATGCTAAAACTGCCCATAAAACTATTGAAAAAAGGGCTGCAGAAAGTGTTATTACTGCTTTTTGGGTGTCATCACCAAAATCCACAATATTGCTTACAGTAACAGTTACTGAGTTGTTAATTGCACTCATTACAGTAACACCAAGAAAATTAAAAACTGCCGACATTAAAAGTGCAGATTCCAATTTCATACACCTTGTTACAACAACAGTTGAAATAGCGTTAGGCGCGTCAGTTAAACCGTTCACAAAAACTACCGACAAGGTAAGAATTACTGTTGTAACCGATAAAGGCGACAAAGATAAAAAAGAATGTAAAAACAAAAAACCACTTCCCTTTTTACATTCTATTCGAAAATCAAGTAATTTATTTTCACTACAACAAATCCCTGGTATATTAGCCTTCGGCGAGAGAGTTCAAGTCTCGCTCACTTCTTGTAGAAAACAAAAAAAAGATAGAGTAACGAAAGTTACTCTATCTTTTTGGTCCGAGTGGCGAGACTTGTGGGCTCTGCCCACAATTTGCTTCGCAAATTCCCGATTGTGTTCGCCTTCGGCGAGAGAGTTCAAGTCTCGCTCACTTCTTGTAGAAAACAAAAAAAGATAGAGTAACGAAAGTTACTCTATCTTTTTGGTCCGAGTGGCGAGGCTTGAACTCACGGCCTCTTGACCCCCAGTCAAGCGCGCTACCAACTGCGCCACACCCGGATAGCGAATGATATAATAACACATCATTTCACTTTTTGCAAGTGTTTTTTTAATAATTTTGCATTATTTTATAAAAATAAATTTCCAAATCATTTATACGTCTAAAACAACACTGCAATGAGTAATACCGTAATATTTGAAAGAAGCTATAACCTCTTTGGTTATTTTTTCACCACAAACAATAATCGGTACTGCCGGTGGACAACCTACCATAACGGCAGATAAAACTCTCCCCTCGCATTCTTCTACAGGAAAAATCTGCGACGGTGATAAGGCTGCCTCTCTGACACTCATATTTTTTTCAACCTTTACAAATTGCGGTGGCAACATACTCAAGGCTTTTTTTCTGGGAATTGAAGCTAACACTGCAACTATTTTTTCAAGTTCTGTTTTTTTTGTTTCGGGTGTAGGCATAAGCACAAGATAATCAGGATCAGAAAATTCGCAGAAAATATTATTTTGCTTAAGAATATCTGCAATTTCAATTCCTGTATACCCATAATCTTTTGAAGATATAGTCAGCTTCATCGGTTCATCACCGTAGAAGCAGAAGCCCTTTTCTGTAAGAGATTCTTTTACTTGTGCAACAACAGGCAAAAACTCATCTAATTTTTGTTTATAGCTTTCAAGATAAGAATTACACACGTCCAAAGACTGCAAAATCAGATACGACGGACTTGTTGTGCCGAAAAGTGATAAAGCATTCTTCACCTCTTGTGAAGTGATACCTAAAAAATCTTTTGAAACATGCAGATATGCTCCACCTGTAACAACAGGCAATGTTTTATGGGCAGAATCGCAACACAAATCTGCACCTAAATCTATAGGATGCCGTGATTTTTCAAGGAATTTAAGATATGCTCCGTGAGCATTATCTACGACCAAAAGAACACCATACCTGTGGCATACTTGAGAAAGCCCCTCAACGTCTGCTATTTTTCCGAGATAATCAGGACTTGTAAGGTATATTGCAACAGGCTTTTCTTCAGCATTCTGAAGGAAAGCTTCAAGCTCTCCCGGTGTAATATCACAGGAAAGGTAAGACTTCGCATTATCAGGATATAACCATATTATATCAAAATCCAACAATGCCGCTGCACTTACAAAAGCCTTATGAGCATTTCTACCTGCAGCAACAATCGGTTTTTGACCTTTTTTCTTTGCATTTAAAAGCACAAGGTACATCATAGCACGAATACATTGTGATGAACCCTCAGTAGAATAATACGTAGGGAAACCAAATAATTGAGATGCATTATTCTCACTTTGTTTTATAATGCCACTTGCATTATATAAATCATCAGCACCATCTAATTCAGTTATATCAAGATGTTCAAAGCCAAGAATATTTGAACCTTTATGTCCTGGCATATGCATTCTTATTGACTTTTCTTCACTGTACTGACGCACAAAATCACAAATCGGCGTATTCATAATTATTCTCCGAGAGTTCTTGCGATTGCAACCATAATCGCACATTCCATACGTTTACGGAAAAGACGGCAACCACTTTCATAAACGCCTGTAACAGAACCTGTTGCGTGGTAAGCATTAGCAGCACAACCACCTGAGCAATAAAGTCTTGCCCAACAATCTTTACATTCGGGATGGGCGTAAACGTTACAAGCAGCAAATTCACTTTGAATTTCTTTGTTTGTAACACCATTCCAGATATCACCCAATTTGAATTTCTCATCACCCACAAATTGGTGACAAGGGTACAAATCACCCCAAGGCGTAACTGCCATATATTCAGTACCGCTTCCACAGCCTGAAATTCGCTTGTATATACAAGGACCACCTGTAAGATCAATCATATAATGATAGAAAGTAAAAGGTTTGCCGTCTTTATCTCTCTTGAGCATCAAATCGGCTAAATCCTCATACTGCTTCATTACGATTTCTAAATCTTCTTCTGTAAGTTCAGCAGGATCTCCGGGAGCACAAACAACGGGTTCCATGCTTAACTCGCTGAATCCTAAATCAAGCATTTGCTGAATATCCTTGAGAAAATCAGGATTAGCGTGGGTGAATGTACCTCGCATATAGTAGTTTTTACCGTTTCTTGCCTCTACGAATTTCTGGAATTTAGGAACAATTTTTTCCCAGCTTCCGTTTCCTGCATAATCCACGCGATAGCGATCATGAATTTCTTTTCGTCCGTCAAGGCTGAGAACAACGTTACTACACTCTTTATTGGCAAAATCAATAACATCATCGTCAACAAGCACACCATTTGTTGTAAGAGTGAAACGGAAATTTTTGTTATGCTCTTTTTCTATGCTTCTTGCATATGCCACAAGATCTTTAACAACCCCGAAATTCATAAGAGGCTCTCCACCAAAAAAGTCAACCTCAAGATTATGACGATTACCCGAATTTTCCACAAGAAAATCAAGAGCACGTTTACCAACTTCGAAGCTCATTACATCTCGTTCGCCATTATATTTACCCTGACTTGCAAAGCAATATGCACAATTGAGATTGCAGGTATGGGCAATATGCATACATAGAGCTTTTATAACACCTGCTGTTTTTTGCTTGAGTGTTCCCGCCATAGATTCAAAAGTATCGGGAGCAAAAAGCTTACCTGAAGCCTTTAAGCCTTCAACCTGAGAATAACACTCTTCAATATCAGCCACCGTAACATCTTCACGGTTATCATATTTTTCTGATAAAACATTCAATATTTCATCTTTTGATTTGCTTTCAAACATTCCGATAATGTCATAAGCTACCTCGTCCACAACGTGAACAGCACCTGAACAAACATCAAGCACAATATTATATCCGCCTTGCTTGTACTGATGAATCATAAATATATCTCCTTCACGAAAAATGCCGCCCGTTCCGGCGGCATTTCGGCATGTAAAATTACTTGCTTTCTTTAACGTTTTCGCATTCCTGGTTTGCGATACCACAACTTGTTTTACAAGCTGACTGACAAGATGTCTGGCACTCGCCACAACCACCATTTTTTGCACTTTCACACAAATTACGTGTTTCAATTGTTTTAATGTGTTCCATGAGAAAGTCCTCCATAATTTTTTTCGTATTTAGTTTACCACAGTGAATTTACTATGTCAATCAATTTTTAAGTAAATATCATCCTAATTTTATTTCACCTTTCACCTCTTTTTGTCAATACAATAACCTAAACTTTAGCTCTCAAAAAAAGTAAAATAATACTATTGAAAAATGAAATCAAAATGCTATAATGACTTTGTATGAACAAATGTAAATCCATTTGTTTATACAATTTATAATACAAGCTGGTGGTTATATGAACCCGGATATTATTGGCGCCATAGTTGCGGCAATTGCCGGTTTTTTAATTGCTTTTATAAACTACACTTTTTCAAAAAGAGTTATTATGAAAGCGCCCGACAAATTTCTTTTAACAGCAACGGCACGGCAGGTTTTGCAAATCCTTTTTCTTGTCATTGTTTATTTTATCGGTACAAAAACGGAATTGGCAAACGTAATATATTTGCTTGTTGGTGCTGTATTAGGTATGACTTTACCTATGATTTATTTTACCAGAAAGCTTTTAAGCTTAAATAAATCAACCGGAACAAAAAAAGAAGATAAGGAGGTTAAAACTGATGGGTGAAAAATCTGAGGTTATTATCAATCTGTTCGGCATACTTGATGTGACCGGTGAAGTTGTTACAATGTGGATAATGCTTCTCGTTATCACGTTGCTGTCGCTTATAGTGAAAAAGAATCTCAAAGAAAGACCGGGAAAACTTCAGAACGTTATTGAAACCGGCGTAGAGTATCTTGATAATTTCTTTTCTGATATTCTCGGCAAAAAGAAATCAAGGAAATATTTCACATTTCTTGCTTCGCTTTTTATTTTCATTATCTTTTCAAACTATTCGGGTATGATACCCGGTGTAGGTCTTACAGATTATGTAAAAGCTCCCACAGCTTCGCTTTCTGTTACGGCAGCTCTGGGTGTTATCACCTTCATATTCTTACAGTTTTCAGGTATCCGTCACAATGCAAAGCATTATTTCACACATTTTGTTAAACCGATGTTTTTTATGTTACCACTTCTTTTACTTGATGAGATAATAAAGCCTGCTTCTCTGGCACTCAGACTTTACGGTAACATTTTTGGTGAAGAGATGGTTACAGAAGAATTGTATCACATCTTCCCGATCGGTGCCCCTGTAATAATGATGGTCCTTTCTTTACTGTTCTGTGCTTTACAGGCAATGGTGTTTACAATGCTCGTCTCTATTTATCTTGACGAGGTTACAGAATAAAAATTATTTTTAAGGAGAAATATATTATGACAAACTCAGCAATTATCGCAATCGCAGCAGCAATCGCAATCGCATTTAGTACACTCGGACCTTCAATTGGTCAAGGTATAACAGCAAAATCTGCAATGGAAAGCATTGCACGTCAGCCTGATGCAGCAAAAGATATCCGTTCAACCCTTATCATTGCTCTCGCTCTTATGGAAGCTCTTACAATTTACGGTCTTCTTATTGCGTTTATGCTTGTTAGTAAAATCTAAAACACATAAAACTTATAGATGTACTTTACATACTTTTAAGGAGTAAATTATGAACATTCAACCATCAATAATGGTCTGGACTGTAATTTGCTTTTTGCTTTTGACAGTAATACTTAAAAACTTGCTTTTCACACCCGTTTTAAAAGTAATTGACAGCCGTCACGCAAAAACTCAGGCTGCAAAAGAAAAGAAAGAGACAATAGAAAAACTTATTCTAGAAAACAAGACTCAGACAGAAAAAGCAAAGGTTTTAGCTGAAGAGAAAAAGAGAAAACAAGCAAAGCAGAAGCTTGAGCAAATACAGCTTCAGGGCAAAAAAGAGATTGAAGCTGCACAAAGGCAATGCCTTGACGATGTACAGAAGTACAGAGATGGCATTATAGATGAACATAATAAAATTGTTGACTCCGTTGCTCCTAAAATGGAAACAGCGGCGGCTTTATTTGCGAAAAATATTATCTCGCATAGGATATGATTATTTATGGAAATACAATACGTAATAATTAACTTTGTTATTCTTGTTGCCATTATTGTTTTAGCAGGTAGGAAAACCATAAAACGTATTTTCGGTGACCGTCTTGAAAAAATCAACAAAGCTCTTGATGAGGCAGAAGAACTTGAAAATCTTGAAATGCCTGTTTTTGAGCCTGTAACTGAAGAAATAACAGACGGTATCGACAGCGAAGAAATTGCAAAGACAAAGGCAACCATAGAAGAAAAACTTAATTCAATAAAAGCTTTTGGTGAAAGAGAATACAGTGAAATCCACCGTCAGATGATTGAGAACGCCAGAAAAGAGCTTTTTTCTGTTATGAAAGAGAATGTAATAAAGCTTTTCTCTTACGAAAAATATGCAGAAGAAATCAGAGAGCTTGACAGTCAAGTTGTTGACGCTATTTTATCTGATATCTGTCTTACAGACGGCGATATGTCGTATCTCAAGCATCACGACGTACTTTACGTGACTCTTACGTCTGCTTTCCCATTAGAAAAAGAATTAGTTGAAAAAATTGATAAAGCAACAACAGAGCTTCTTGAAAGCGTTGGTGGTAAAACGTCTTTCTGGGTTCTCGAAGACAGTTCTCTTATAGGTGGGCTCAAACTGCGTATCGGTGATACTGTTTATGACGGAACTGTCAGCGAAGAGCTTTATCACTTTGAAAAAAATATGAACCACGAGCCGATTATGGATGATGACACAGAAAGTCTTCTTATTCAGGAATTCACTCAGAAAGCAGAAGAGTTCAGACCAAAACTCCACAAATATCAATTAGGTAGAGTTATAACAGTTTCTGACGGTATTTGTTGGATGGATGGCCTTTCCGATATTATGTACGGTGAAGTTGTTGAATTTGAATGTGGTGAAAAAGGTATGGTTCTTGATATCCAACAAAACCGTATCGGTTGTGTTATTTTCGGTGACTTCTCTCATATTGAATCGTACAGCCGTGTAAGAAGAGTTGGCAGAATAGCTTCTGTTCCCGTAGGCAATTGCCTTTTAGGCAGAGTTGTTGATGCTTTAGGTAAGCCTATTGATGCAATGGGCTACCTTCCTTACGAAAAACGCAGACCTATTGAGTTTAAAGCACCTGCAATTCTTGACCGTGCTCCCGTTAACGCTCCTTTACATACAGGCATCAAATCTATTGATGCTCTTGTACCAATCGGTAAAGGACAAAGAGAGCTTATTATCGGTGACAGACAGACCGGTAAAACTGCAATTGCAATTGATACAATTATCAATCAAAAGGGTAAAAATACAATATGTATCTACGTTGCAATCGGTCAGAAAGAAACTCTTGTTGCCGAAATTAAAGAAAAGCTTCAGGCAAAGGGTGCTATGGAATACACAACTATTATTGCTGTTCCTGCATCATCCTCTGCTGCACTTCAGTATATTGCACCATTCTCAGGTGCAGCTATGGCAGAACATTTTATGTATGAGGGCAAAGATGTTCTCATAGTTTACGATGACCTTTCAAAACATGCCGTAGCTTATCGAGAGCTTTCACTTTTGCTTCACCGTCCGTCAGGTCGTGAGGCTTACCCCGGTGATATTTTCTATCTTCATTCAAGACTTCTTGAAAGAGCAGCTCACCTTTCAGACGAGCTCGGTGGTGGCTCTATTACAGCCCTTCCGATTATTGAAACTCTTGCAGGTGATATATCTGCATACATTCCTACAAACGTTATTTCTATTACAGACGGTCAGATTTTCCTTGATGCAGAGCTTTTCAACGAAGGTCAACGTCCTGCAATTAACGTAGGTCTTTCCGTTTCCCGTGTTGGTGGTGCTGCACAAAGCCCCGTAATGAAAAAAGTTTCTGCAAGCCTTCGTACAAGACTTGCTCAATATAGAGAGCTTGCGGACTTTATGCAATTCGGTTCAGATATTGACGATGCAACAAAAGCTACTCTTGAGGCAGGTAAAAGACTTACAGAAGCTCTTAAACAGGGTAGATTTTCACCTATTGCAGATGAATTACAAACCATATTGATTTATGCTGTCAGCGAAGGTTACGCAAAAAATATCGACGTTGAAGATATGGAAAGATTTGAAAAGGAGCTTTACAACTTCTTTGAAACCGAAAAGGCTTCTCTTTCTGTTACAGTAAAAAATGCTAAAAAATTAGATGATGCACTCAGACAAGAGCTTAACAACGCCCTTGATGAATTCATTGAGAGGTTTTGATTATGGCTACCATACAAACCCTTAAAAAGAAGCTACAGGTTATTCTTTCAACACGAAAGATTACCAAAGCTATGAAGACTGCATCTACAGTTAAATATTCAAAGCTTTCTGCTCTTTATTTAGATTGTGAAAAGTATGAAGAACAATGCCGTCGTATGTATGAGAGTTTTCGCAACGATATAAACTCTGTTTTTTCTTTAAAAAATCCTGATGCACCTGTTTTATATATCCTTCTTACTTCTGACAAGGGTATGTGTGGAAGCTTTAATACGGAGCTTACAGGTTTTTTCGGAAAAATTCTCAAAGAACAAGATTGCACTCCAAAAATCATTGTTTGTGGCAAAAAAGGTACAGATTATCTTGATATCAAAAAAGTCGCTTACTATAAGTCATATTTATTTTCGGATGTTCCGTCTTATTCTGATGCATATGAGTTGTTTGATGAGGTAAAAAAGCTTATCGAAAACGGGGAAATATCTTCAGTTAAGATAGTATATCCCAAATATTTAAATATGATGATGCAGAAGCCGGTGTGCGAAGATTTATTCAGCTTCGACGACGGGACAAAAGCCGAAGGCGAAGAACCTTTATTTGTTCCCGACAGGCAGACTGTTATACAATGTACTGCCGAAAAAGTACTTATATCTATTCTTTATAAAAAGATACTTGAAACGGCTTTAGGTGCACAGGCTGCAACTCTTACAACTATGCGAAATGCATATGATACTGCTTGTGAATACAGTGCACAGTTGGAAATACAGATCAATCGCAAACGTCAAAGTCAGGTTACTGCCGACGTTATTGAAATTTCATCTGAATATGCAATGAAAGAGGAAGAATAATTTATGGCTAAAGGCTCAGTGGGAATGGTACAAAGAATAACCGGTCCCGTAGTAGACGTTTTATTCGAAATAAATGATATTCCCGATATTTTTAACGAACTTAATATACAGGTAAATGACGAATTATATACTCTTGAAGTTTCTCAGCATCTTGGGAACGGTGAAGTCAGATGTATTTCTATGAATCCTACCGACGGTATGTCAAGAGGTATGAAAGCCGTTGATACAGGTGAACCTATAAAAATCAGCGTAGGCGAAGAAACTCTCGGAAGAATGGTAAACGTTACCGGTAAACCTATTGATAACGGTGATGCTATTGTCACAGAAAATCAATGGCCTATCCACCATGCAGCACCATCATTTGCAGAAATTGTTTCATCCAACGATATACTTGAAACAGGTATAAAGGTTATCGACCTTATGATGCCTTACGTTAAGGGTGGTAAAATCGGTCTTTTCGGTGGTGCCGGTGTTGGTAAAACCGTTCTTATTATGGAGCTTATCCGTAATGTTGCGTTTGAGCATGACGGCTACTCTGTTTTTGCAGGTGTTGGCGAACGTTCAAGAGAAGGTAATGACCTTTGGAACGAAATGAAGCAATCAGGGGTTATTGATAAAACTGCTCTTGTTTTCGGTCAGATGAATGAAACTGCAGGTGCAAGACTTCGTGTTCCACTTGTAGGTCTTACAATGGCAGAGTATTTCAGAGAAAAAGCTCATAAAGAAGTTCTTCTTTTCATCGATAACATTTTCCGTTTTACTCAGGCAGGTAGTGAAGTATCAGCACTTTTAGGAAGAATGCCGTCAGCTGTTGGTTATCAACCAACTCTGGCATCTGAAATGGGTAAGCTTCAGGAAAGAATTGTTTCTACAGGTAACGGCTCAATTACATCTGTTCAGGCTGTTTACGTGCCTGCTGATGACCTTACAGACCCTGCCCCTGCAACCACCTTCTCTCACCTTGATGCAACAACCGTTCTTTCAAGAAAAATCGTTGAGCTCGGTATTTATCCTGCAGTTGACCCCCTCGAATCATCATCGAGAGCTCTTTCCCCCGATTTCGTTGGTGAAAGACATTATAAGGTTGCAAAAGAAACTCAACGAGTTTTACAGAAATATGCAGAGCTTCAGGATATTATTGCAATTTTAGGTATGGACGAACTTTCAGCCGAAGATAAATTAACAGTTAAAAGAGCAAGACGTGTTCAGCGATTTATGAGTCAGCCTTTCCACGTTGCAGAAAGCTTCACAGGTCAGGCAGGTATATACGTTCCACTTGAAAAAACTGTTGATAGTGTTGAAAGTATCCTTTCAGGTGAGCTTGATATGGTTCCTGAACAGTATTTCCTTATGTCAGGAACTGCTGATGACGTATTTTCTGCATATAAAAAGGAAAACGGGTGATAGATATGGAAAACTTGCTTTCCGTAAAATTCTTTACTGTTAACCGTCAGGTTCCTGTTATAGAATGTGACAGCATCCGTCTTCCCGTAGCCGATAAATTAAACGGTGAATTTTCAGGAAGCTACGGTATCAGAAAAGGTCATGCAAAGGCTGTTTTCGCCCTTACATCAGGAAAGGTAACAGCTACACTCAAAGGCGAAACAATTTTCACAGCTGATATTTCTGATGGCTTTGCAATAGTTGAAAATGACGAAGTCAACATAACCGTTGATAAAGTAAACGAATAAATAAAAAAATATAAAAAGCAGATAAAGACGAAACAGTCTTTATCTGCTTTTTTATGTATTTAATTTACATCAGATTATATCAAACCGATTTCTATTCTCAGGAAGTCGCTATCACCCGTAACGTTTTTCCCCTGCTGGAAGTTACGAGCTTTAAAAATAACTTTGTCATCATAAACCTCACAGTAGTAACCAATACCACAGTCTTTGATTCCAAAATTGTTTTCTTTACGGTAACCGGGCACACTTAAAGAGTGAACGTTATTTTCTTTATTAAGAACTTCATATGTGCCTTCAAAAATACCACCATGAAGATGACCGGTTATAAAAAATACGTTTTTATGTTTTTCCATAACAGCTCTTACAAGGTCAGACTGCTCACCCATATCACCTGTTTTCCATACTTCAGGAAGACCGTGTGTTTCCTGAAAAGCCTGATGGCACATTACGAATGCAGGCTTTCCGTCTTTAGTTGCTCTTTCAAGTTCTTTATCAAGAAATTCAATTTGTTCCTGAGTAATATAGGCTTTTTCGAGAACTCTTTTTTCAGTGCCTATTGCAATAAAGGTGTATCCGTTAACGTCATAGGAATAAAAGCTTTTACCATTGGTATCTATCTTGAGATACTCATTAACTTTATCCATTATGATTTTCTGATTTCTTTTATACTGCAAACGCACGTCATGGTTACCCATTGTCAGGAAAGTATAAGGAATAACCTTTTGATTGTCGGTAACATTGAAAAATCTTTTATATTCTTTTTTCTTTCCGTATTCAGCAATATCGCCGGCCATAAGAAAAGCATCAAATTTTTCTTTAGAATTCTTAATATCTTCAAAAAAGTTTGCAAGATTTTTTTCAGAGCCTTCATTATCTACGAGATGAGTATCTGCTATTGTAGCGAAAGAAAGTCTAACGTTTTCACTATCATCAAAAACAATAGGCTCATCTTTTGAAACGGTGTAGATTGTATCATATTTCGGAGATAATGCTTTTAACTGAGCTACGTATTTTGTAATAAATATATCAAATGACATCTGCTATTCCTGCCTATTATTCAATAATCCCTAAAAATCTACCTAACCAATAAATAAACATAAATGACATTCCACATTCACGACGGTCAGGTGATCCACCATCTATTGAGAATGGATTTAATCCAAGTCTTGAAAAGCATCTTTCATCCCATGCAAACGGAACTTTAATATGTGGTGCCTCATACCAGAGAAGCGGCTCTTCATCCATTTCAATATCACGTCGGTTGCTGTTAATCATTCTTATGTTATCAATATCTAACGGATAATCCTTTAAAGCCTTTACAACTGTATCAATATCACAAGGGGCACCTGTAAAGCCTTTATAAACGAATGCAAAATAAGGATTACCTTCGACTTTTTCATACTCGTAATGAGCAGCAAGCCCCATTAAAAGATACTGCCTTATTGCAGGGTCTTTTTCAAGAAGAAGATACGAAATTGTATTCATCATAGCAAGATTATCATCAATATGACAAGAATGACCGTCTGCTCTTTTATGGTAAGCTGCATTAATAAGAAAATGGTGGTCTTTAATTAACTCGTTGTATTTTTTCAAGTATCTTTCGTTACCTGACATGTGGTAAGAAATTTTAAGGAAATTAAGCATTTCAAGTGAGTTTACACCTTTTTCCCACATCCACATACTATCGTTATTTAAAGCATTTTC
The DNA here is from genome assembly GCA_045657085.1 of Acutalibacteraceae bacterium. Taxonomy (GTDB): domain Bacteria; phylum Bacillota; class Clostridia; order Oscillospirales; family Acutalibacteraceae; genus DTU089. The sequence continues at coordinate 12,561 of JAZOSL010000089.1, forward strand.
ATTCCAACAAGCCCATGAAGTAGGCTTGCCGTCCTTATCTATAAGATAACCGTCATTATCTAATATATGGTCGGTAATATTGCAAACTGCTTCTCTTATTTCTTCTTTTTCAGCTTCATCAGCACAAAATTCGTAGTAAAAGTAGAAACCAACGTAATGACCTGTCATTTCATCACTTGAGGTTTCACCGAGCCATTCATAAGTGCCGTCAGAAGATCGGTGCCATTCTCTACCGATAACGTTGCTCTCCAGATTAGTACCCCAACCGTATTCGTCAGGAAAACGAACGGCACGGGCAGTAAAACCCTTAATTTCGGGTGCTCTTGTTAAGAAAAGCATGGCATCCTTTGCTTTTCTTGCCGCCTTTAAAGTTTCTTCGTTTTTCTCAACTGCATACCACATACAGAGTGCTGCAAGATAGGTATGTGTCCAAAGGCCGTCATTATCTGTATACGCAGAGCACTCTGGATTTATTGCGCTTTTTATCCATGTAACAAAGCCTTGCTTCCTTGGGAAATGCTTTTCTGTAAGATCAAAGAAATACTGTGCTTTGTCTGCCAAAGTAGTTTCTTTTTCGGTGATTTTTACAATACCACCTTCTGAACCTGTAAAAATCGCATCATTCTTACATGCAACCGAAGTAACGTGGGTATCGTAGGCATATCTTGTTGCAGGAAGATATTTTTTAGCACCGTTTTTAATTACAACTGCACCTGCATCTGTACCTAAAACGAAGCTACCGTCATCACAAACGCAAATATCATACACGGTTTCTTTCGGTAACACAGCAATTTCGTTACTGCTGTACCAGCCACATTTATAGTCGTAAATAAACAAGCCTTCATCAGCACCGACAAGAAGATAGCCGTTTTTATCAAACTCAATTACGTTTATATGAATTTCGGGCATAGTTGAATGAGCAGGGAAAATACATCTCCATGTTCTCCTTTTACCTTCCATTCTCTGAAGGCAAAGCTCGCTTGCAACGCAAACTCTGTCGCCACTGACAGCAAGGCTTCTTTCTTTTTGCTCCATTTCCTGAAGGTGAAAAAATCCGTCTTCCGTTTCAACGTGAAGTGAAAACTCTGTTAAAACGTAAAGCTTGTCTTCACCCTTTAAATCTACTACAGGGTGATTGAATTCAGCAAAAGCCTTTGCACCGTTATCGGTAATCTCATAAACGCTTTTTTCTTTAGCTGCAAAAACTCTGCCTTGTTTGTCGCAGTAAACCTTTGAAAAGCTTCCGTCTGCAAAAAGCTGATAACCGACTCCGTTTGAAAACTTTAAAAGTCCGTTTTCTGCACAAGAATATATTGTACCATCATTTGCAACGGCAACTGAATTTATTTTTCCCTCAACATCAAAACGCTCCGTTATCTTCTGAGGGAAATAACCTGTTTTAAATACGCTCATATTAACTACCTTTAATATTTTAATTTTTCATTAGCTGCCTTCATAACTTCAGGTGTAACTTTTATTAATTCACGGTCGTAAGTAAGAAGACCGTTACATTCATCTTCTACGTCACTTACTTCTGTGTAAATAATTGCAGAAAGACCTTTATTTTTCATACAGTTGTAAATACGCTTTTCATAAAGATTTTTAATGGCGTTATCAAAAGATTCCTGCTTGAAATACTTACGATAGCCAAAGAATTTATCTTTGTTAAAGCTATGCTCTTTAAACTGCATTGAATACCCACCGAACTCGGTAAGAGCAATAGGACGTTCATCATTTTTACTGTATTTTGGGAAAAGGAAGGGTGTGAAATAAATATGGAAGCTATTTACATCACCTGCACCCTGGTCAACCCAACCACTTGCATGGTCAATAAGACGTGTTGGGTCTTTTTCTCTGTAATACTCACAAGCCTTTTCACTTTCAAACTGACCCCATGCCTCGTTAAAGGGAGACCAGAGAGCAAGTGAAGTAACGTTGTAAAGAAGATCTATCATTTCTTCTGAGTCATAGTAATATTTCTGACGGCCTGCCGGGTCTTTACGTGCAAAATAACCGAAATGATTAGGACCGTCAGTAACCTTACCTACGTGTTTGTTGTTGAAAAGCATAGATAAAAACGGAGCTGTACCAATAGCTAAGAAATTATATTTTCCACCACCGTTTATCATATCCTGCCAAACAATCATACCTAAACGGTCACAATGATAATACCAACGAAGGGGTTCAATTTTAATATGCTTTCTTAAAGTATTAAAGCCTAAATCCTTCATTGTTTGAATATCATAAATAAGTGCTTCGTCTGACGGTGCAGTATACATGCCATCACTCCAATAGCCCTGGTCAAGAAGACCATTGAAAAAATATGGCTTATTGTTAAGCATAAGACGTGGTGTACCTTCACTATCTTTGCCAACGCTATATTTTCTCATACCAAAGTAGCTTTCAACCCTGTCATTACCTGCAGCAATTTTCAAATCGTAAAGGTAAGGATTTTCAGGACTCCAAAGCTCATAATCTGTAAGTTTAATTGTTACTTTACCATCTTCAAGCTTAGCTGCTGCTTTAACTTCACCCTTATCAAGCACAACTGCAGCCATTTCGTCGGTTGCTTTACCATTGTACTTAACTTCAACAGTAATTTCATCATTATCTATGTCGGGTGTAAGCTTAATTGATTCTATATAGCCTTCACAAACCTCTTCAAGCCATACTGTTTGCCATATACCTGACTGAGGAGTATACCAAATACCACCTCTTTTAAAGGTTTGCTTACCTCTTGCTTGTGTACCTGTATCAGTAGGGTCTGTAACAGTTACTCTTAAATCGTTTTCACCATCGAGAATATATGTTGTAACATCAAAGGTGAAAGGAAGATAACCACCTGCATGAGTACCAACAACTTTATTATTTAATGTTACTGTGCATTTGTAATCAACAGCACCAAAATGAAGAAGAACTCTGTGATTAGTTCTTCTGAAATTAAACAATTTTTGATAGTAAAGCACTTCGTTAGGCTTTAATATCTTTTCAACGCCACTAAGAATACATTCGGGGCTGAAAGGAACAATTATTTTGCCCTGAAAGCCACCAAATTTTTTATATTCATCATAAATAGCGTAGTTCCATTCACCATTAAGATTAATGAAACTATCTCTTTTAAGCTGAGGACGTGGATAATCGTTAAGGGGTAAATTTTTATCAAGTGTTTTTCCCCATCTTGTAAGTAATCTTTCCATAGCGAACTCCTTTTTTAAAAAGTCAATATATACTGTTTTATAATATCATATAATAGGCTTTTTTTCAACAAAAAATATAGTTTCCGTTACAAAAGCTCACCAATTTTCACATATAAATGTTTTTGATTTTATTTTTTTGCTTAAATGTAAATAAATATTGACTAAATTTTTACAAAATGATATAATACAAAAAAATATCGATAAAAGAGGTATTATATTATGACAATGCAATATTTAACTCAATTGTTCAATGAAATTTCCGCATTGCTTATGTCTTTCCTTATAGCAATCGGTGCAGTTACAGTTCCATCAACTCACGACCCTGTTCAAAACAAAAATCCCGAAGCTATCATTGATTTTGTAGTTACAGGTGACACTCAGGTTTGTACATATATGCCTGAAAGAGAAGCTAACCTTATGGCTTTATCTCAGGACATTTTAAACTCAGACGAAGAACTTGATGCTTTCATCATCGTTGGTGATATCGCTGAAAATGGTATGGAAGATGAATTCCAAAGAGTTACTCAGTATATTGCTGATTTCAACACCAAAAACTTTATCATGGTTACCGGTAACCACGATATTCGTCTTCGTGAATGGGAACAGAGTAAAAACCGTTTCCTTGATTTCATGAATAACCTTAACGGTGGCGAAAATGAACAAAATAACATCTACTTCAAATACATGGTTGACGATTACACCTTCCTTGTTATGGGTTCAGATGAATCTCGTTTTGAAGATGCATTTATCAGCAATGCACAGCTTCAGTGGCTCAATGTTGAACTTAAAGAAGCTACTGCTACAGGTAAACCCGTATTCGTTCTTTGCCACTATCCTCTTGCAGAAGGCCATGGTCTTCCTAGCACATGGGGTTCAGGCAATTCAGATGGTAAAGGTACAATCCCTGCTTACGAACGCAAAAACGATTACGACTTCACAGGTAGTATAGGCGATCAGTCTAACGACGTTTACGATATCATTTCACAGTACAAAAACGTTTTCTTCATTACAGGTCACCTTCATACAGGTTTTGGTAAAAACACTTACCAGGTTATTAACGAAGCTAACAACGTTCAAGGTGTTAATGTTCCTTCTGTTGGTATTGATAACAAAGATGGTACATATAACAATCCTGCAACAGGTCTTTACGTTGAAGTTACTAACGATCAGGTTATCTTCCATGCAAGAGATTTCGCTCATGGTAAATTCCTTGTTGAATCTGAATTCGCACAGTGCGTACAGACATACGACCTTGTTAAATAATTGATTTTTAT
>JAZOSL010000090.1:0-26880 GCA_045657085.1 Acutalibacteraceae bacterium
GATAAGTTCTTGCAACGAAGCCGTCACCTCTGCCTGCGATATACATAAGAAGAAGGTTAGCCTCACTTGCACGGAATGCAACTTCACGTGCACGAAGAGTTTCTTCGGCATAAGGACCTTTTTCTCTTTTTAATGTTGCGTAATGGAATATCTCACCCATCGCATAAGCAGAAGAAAAGCTACCGTCGTTATCGGAGTGACCGTAAGGAAGAATTGATTTTAAATTCCCTGCTTCAGAAAGGCGCTTCTGACTTACCATTCCGTGACGCTGAACGTAAGTAAGGGTTTCTTCAAGAAGCATATATGCTTTATCTTCAGCAGTCATTTTAACCATATCGATGTGGGTAACACCGTTAGCAGTGAGAACCCAAACACCGTCACCATCAGCAACAATATTTTTAACACTGTTATCCATCAAATCTCGTTTTGCAGAGAAATACATAACAACGTCATAAAGATTTGTTGTGTTGGGGTCGTAACGGGTAACTCCACCTTCGCCACCGTACCACATTACACCGTTGTTTGCTTCACAGAAACATGTGTAATCCTTTTTTCTTAAAGGAAGTGGATAAGGGAAATCTGTAAGGTTGGGTTTTTTGGGGTTGGTTTCAAGAAGCTCCTTCGGAACTTCGATGTCATATTTTTTAAAATGACTTGAAACTCTTGTAAGATGAGGGTAAAGCTTGATTGGTTGTGCCATCATTACTCTCCTTTTCATAGTTGATAGGTCACTTCAAATATAGTTTTGATACATTCGAAATACCCAAATTTTCACATTTAACATTTTATCAAAAATTGTTGTAAAGTTCAATACAAAAAGAAGAATATATTACCCAAATTTTTTGGCATTTTATATTGGAATATGTATATTTAGATGATATAATAAATTAAATATATTTTGAATTGTGTTTTTGTTGGGATAAAAAAACTTTTTCTTTAATATTCTCAATTTATATAGGGAACGGTGACATAAAAATGAGCAAAGATAACAAACGAAAAACATCAAACGGAAAGCTTATAAAAAGGTTTTTACCATACTATAAGCCTCACGTTAATACAATGCTGTTTGACTTATTCTGTGCAGCTCTTACTACTATTTGTGAGCTTGTGTTACCCATAATCGTGCGTTACGTAACAGATGCAGCCACAAACGATATATCAAAGCTTACACCTGCTCTTATTTTAGGTCTGGGTACAGTTTATATTGTGCTTCGTATAATCGATGCCGTAGCAGAATACTACAAAGCCTCTATCGGTCATATTATGGGTACAAAAATTGAAACTGATATGAGAAAGGATTTGTTTTCTCATTTGCAAAAATTACCCAACTCATTTTACGATGACACTAAGGTCGGAACACTTATGTCAAGAATAACAAGTGATTTATTTGATGTTACCGAGTTTGCCCACCATTGTCCTGAAGAATTTTTCATTGCAGGTGTAAAAATTCTTGTTGCGTTTGTAATTTTATGTTTCGTTAACGTTCCGCTTACTTTAATAATGTTTGCAGTTTTACCTGTAATGATAATTTGTCTTTCTCACTTCAACCACAATATGCGTGAAGGCTTTAAGCAATCACGAGTTATTATAGGTGAGCTTAACTCACAAACGGAAGACAGTCTTTTAGGCATAAGAGTTGTAAAATCCTTTGCCAACGAAAATATTGAGGAAAACAAGTTTAAAAAAGGCAACGAAGCATTTTTAAAAATAAAAAAAGTTGTTTATAAAACGATGGGTTCATTCCATTCAATCAACAGAGCATTTGAAGGCATAATGTATATTGTTGTGGTTGTTGCAGGTGCATTTTTCCTTGTAAACGGTAAAATATCTGCAGCCGATTACGTAGCATATCTTATGTACATATCTGTACTTCTTACGGCAATTAAAAGAATTGTTGAGTTCGCAGAGCAGTTTCAACGTGGTATGACAGGTATAGAACGATTTGCCGAGATAATGGATACAGAACCTGTAATAAAAGATAAACAGGGAGCAACAGACCTTAAGGTTACCGAAGGTAGAATTACCTTCGAAAACGTTTCGTTCAAATACTCAGAAGAAACTGAAGAAGTTCTTGATGATGTAAACATTGATATCGGTAGTGGCGAAAGCTATGCTCTTGTTGGTCCTTCCGGTGGTGGTAAAACTACTATATGTAACCTTATCCCACGTTTTTATGAGTTGACAGAAGGTACAATAAAAATTGATGGTACTGATATCAGAGATGTTACTCTTAAAAGTCTTCGTGAAAATATCGGTATAGTGCAGCAGGACGTTTACCTTTTCTCAGGTACTGTAAGAGAGAATATTGAATATGGTAAGCCGGGTGCTACTGATGAACAGATACGTGAAGCAGCACGTCTTGCAGGTGCTGAAGAATTTATTGATAAGCTTCCCGATGGTTTTGATACTTACGTGGGTGAACGTGGTGTCAAGCTTTCAGGTGGTCAGAAGCAAAGGATAAGTATTGCGAGAGTATTTCTTAAAAACCCGAAAATACTTATTCTTGATGAAGCAACAAGTGCTCTTGACAACGAAAGCGAATTTATTGTTCAACAATCTTTAGAGAGACTTGCAAAAGGCAGAACAACCATAACCGTTGCTCACAGACTTACAACAATTAAAAATGCTGATAAAATTCTTGTTATTACAAAAGATGGTATCGCTGAAAGTGGTACCCATCAGGAACTGTGCGACAAAAACGGTATATATGCAAATATGTACACGATGTATAGAATTTGAGAACAGATTAAGGGGCAATTTCTGTTGCTTGATTTAAATAGCAGACACTTAATTTGCCACTTCCCATTAGCCACTTGATTTACAGGAGGAATTATTATGAATTATCCCACACCACACATAAATGCAACACCTGATGATTTCGGTAAAACCGTGCTTATGCCGGGTGACCCTTTAAGAGCAAAATTTATTGCAGAAAACTTTCTGGAAAATGCGAAACTAGTGAATAATGTACGTGGTATCCACGGATATACAGGTTATTACAAGGGGAAAAAAATATCTGTTATGGCTTCAGGTATGGGTATGCCGTCAATAGGTATTTACAGCTACGAGCTTTTCAACTTTTTCGGTGTGGATAACATTATCCGTGTAGGCTCTGCCGGTGGTATGTGCGAAAAAGTTAAGGTAAGAGATATTATAATTGCTCAGGGAGCCTGTACAGATTCCAATTATGCTCATACCTTCAATCTTCCGGGAACCTTTGCACCTATTGCCGACTATAATCTTTTAAAAACAGCTGCCGATAAGGCAGAAGATATGGGTCTTTCTTTTGTTGTCGGTAACATTGTTTCGTCCGATACCTTCTATAACGATAACGAAAATGTACCCAAGGCTATGACTTCGGCAGACCTTTGGCGAAAAATGGGTGTTTTAGGTGTAGAGATGGAAGCTGCAGCACTTTATATGAATGCTGCGAGAAGTGGTAAAAATGCTCTTGCTATTCTTACCGTTTCCGACCATCTTGTAACAGGTGAATCACTTTCTTCAGATGACAGACAAAATTCATTTACAGATATGATGAAACTTTCTCTTGAAACGGCGGTAAGCTTAAGTGAATAAGATTAAACGAGTTTTTTTAATAGTGCTTGATAGCTGTGGTATAGGCAATGCCCCCGACAGCAAAGCTTTTAATGATGATGGTGCAAATACTCTTCTGACAATTTCAAAATCACAAAAATTCAATATAGATACACTTACTTCTATTGGCTTTACTCATATTGACGGACTTTCATATCTTGCAAAAGGCGATTTGAAATGTCAGGTAGCAAGACTTACCGAAAAGTCAAAAGGTAAAGATACAACTATTGGCCATTGGGAAATTGCAGGTGTAGTTTCAGATAAACCCTTACCCGTGTTTTACGACGGCTTTCCTGAAGAGATATTAAATGAATTTTCAAAGCAAACAGGTAAAGGTGTGCTTTGCAATAAAGCATACTCCGGTACTGAAGTTATAAAGGATTATGGTGAGGAACACCTTAAAACAGGTGACTTGATTGTCTATACTTCTGCTGACAGCGTCTTTCAGATTGCTGCCCATGAAAGCATCGTAAGTCCTGAAAAGCTTTACGAGTATTGCAGAATTGCAAGAAATATTCTGCAGGGCGATTTTGGTGTAGGGAGAGTTATTGCAAGACCGTTTGAAGGGGAATATCCCTTTAAAAGAACCCCAAGAAGACACGATTTTTCATTAGAGCCACCAAAAGAAACAATGCTTGACAGGTTGAAAAGCAAAGGCTTACAGGTTATCGGTGTGGGTAAAATCAACGATATTTTTGCAGGTAAAGGCTTGACGGAGTTTGTTTATACTGAAAACAATGCAGACGGAATGACCAAAGCTTCAGAATATCAGAAAAAAGATTTTAACGGACTTTGTTTCATAAATCTTGTTGATTTTGATATGGTTTACGGTCACAGAAATGATATTGACGGTTATGCAAACGCATTAAACGAATTTGATAAATGGCTTACGGGCTTTATTTCAGAGATGAATAGTGATGATGTCCTTATAATTACAGCTGATCACGGCTGCGACCCGGGCTTCAGGGGTACTGACCATACAAGAGAATGTGTACCATTTGTGCTTTTCGGTGAGAGCATCGAACCAAAAAATCTTGGTACAATAAACGGTTATGATTATATTGCAGATTGTGTTGAAAAAATGCTGAACACAAAAAACGAGGTGTGAAGATGACAGATAAAGAGCTTTATTTACAGGCTGTAAAAGCAATGGAAAACTCATATTCTCCTTATTCAGGTTGCAAGGTAGGTGCAGCACTTCTTACGGCAAGTGGCAAGGTGTTTATAGGAACGAACATTGAAAATGCAGCCTTTTCACCGACAGTATGTGCTGAAAGAGTTGCAGTTTTCAAAGCAATTTCAGAAGGCGAAAAAAACTTTCTTAAAATCGCTGTTGCAGGTGGAAAAAACGGTGAAGTTAACGGAATTTTTGCCCCTTGTGGTGTTTGCAGACAAGTTTTAAGAGAATTTTGTAATGATGATTTTCAGTTGCTTTTAGGTGAAACCCCTGAAAGCTTCAAAATAGTTACGTTAAAAGATTTGTTACCGCTTTCATTTTCACCTGAAAATGTTTTTAAGGAATTAAGACTATGAGAATTTACGATATAATTAAGAAAAAAAGAGACGGCTTTGAGCTTACAAAGGAAGAAATTGAGTTCTTTATAAAAGGCTATGTAGACGGGACTGTGTACGATTATCAGGCATCTGCACTATGTATGGCAATATTTTTTCAGGGTATGACAGAAAAAGAAACTGCAGACCTTACACTTGCTATGGCAAATTCAGGTGATACGGTTGATTTATCACGTTTTGGCAATAAAACAGTTGATAAGCACAGTACCGGTGGCGTAGGTGATAAAACTACTCTTATTGTGGCACCTGTTGTTACTTCCCTTGGTTGCGTTATGGCAAAAATGAGTGGTAGGGGCTTAGGGCATACAGGTGGTACGGTAGATAAGCTTGAATCAATAAAAGGCTTTAACGTTGAACTTTCTTCAGAAGAGTTTTTTAGCCAAGTTGAAAAAAGTGGTGTAGCTGTTGTTGGTCAGTCGGGTAACCTTACCCCTGCCGACAAGAAGTTGTATGCATTACGTGACGTTACTGCAACAGTTGACAGCATACCACTTATTGCATCAAGTATTATGTCAAAAAAGCTTGCTGCCGGTTCTCATACAATTGTTTTGGACGTAAAATATGGTTCAGGTGCATTTATGAAAACACCTGAAGATGCTGAAGCTCTTGCAAGCGAAATGGTTAAAATCGGTAACAATTGCGGAAGAAATACAGCAGCAGTTATAACCAATATGGAAAGACCGTTAGGTAAGAATATCGGCAACTCTCTTGAGGTTATTGAGGCAATTGAAGTTTTAAAAGGTAACGGACCTGACGATTTAAAAGAAGTATGTCTTACACTCGCATCTCAGATAGTTGCCCTTTGTGAAGGCATTACAGAAGAAAAAGCAAGAGCTCTTTGCGAAGATTCTTTAAATTCAGGAAAAGCCTTTGAAAAATTCAAGGAATGGATAGCTTCACAGGGTGGTCAAAAAGAATGGCTCGAAAATACAGAGCTTTTCCCAAAAGCCGATTACAGCTATGACGTTTTAGCCGAAAGCGAAGGCTTTATTTCAAAAATGGATGCAGAAAAAATCGGTGTTTCAAGTGTGATTTTAGGTGCAGGCAGAGAAACTAAAAATGATGTAATTGATATGAGTGCAGGTATTGTGCTTAATAAGAAAACAGGAGATTATGTAAAAAAAGGCGATTTACTTGCAACTCTTTATTCTTGCAATAAAAATTCCTTTGAAGCGTCTAAAGAAAGATTTTTATCAGCCCTTGAAATAGGTAACGAAAAACCTGAAGACGAGCCCTTGATATCAAAAATTATAAAGGCAGTGAAATAAAGGAAAAGGTAACAACTTACAATTCGTTGTATCACCGTTCTGCAAAGCCTTACCTTGATTCTGTAAAGCTTGTAGAAAGATGTGAAAACTATAATGCAATAAACGTATAAAAAAATGACACAATCTTCATCTGAAGATTGTGTCGTTTTTGCTTGAATTAGATTTTCATAAGATTCGGAATGCCTTTGATAACTGAGGGGATAGCTTTTACAATCATAATAACAATACCGCTTACAAGAGGTTTCTTGTCGTTAAGAATGTCGAGAAGCTGTTCTGCCATTTTGGGACTGAAAATACCGAAGCTCATTGAGATAAGGTTTTTGATAGGTAACTGTAAAGCGATACCTGAAGCCATACTGCTTTCACCAACAAGCTTTTTGATAAGGCCAACGATTTTAGCGCCGTTTTTACCTGCTGCTGAATCTTCAATGGTGTTAACAAGTGTAAGGTTGGGGTATGCTTTGATTTCGCGTGGGGGAAGCTCTCTGCCAAGAACAGAAACAAATTCTTCGTCAGTGATATCCATAATATCTGCTGTGTAATATTTAGCAGCAGTTGCTCTGTAATCAGGAATTACAGCTTCAACTGTAGATTCAACGTTAATTACTGTTGAAAGCTTAACGTCACGGCTTGATGAACAAACGTTAATTGTGAAAGCACCTGTTTCAACGTGCCAATCGTGAAGATTTACGTTGTAGTAAGCAAATGCACGTTTGCTGAGCTCGATTGATATTTCTTTTTCTTCGCCTGCTTTAAGGAATACCTTCTTAAAGCCTTTAAGCTCCTGCTTGGGTCTGAAAATAGTGCTTTCGTTATCAGTTACGTAAATCTGTGCAATTTCTGCACCGTCTACGTCACTTGTGTTTTTAATTTTGAAAGAAACAGTTACTGTATCTGTGTCTTTAATTGAATCAGCTGAAAGCTTGATATCAGAATATTCAAAGGTTGAGTATGAAAGACCGTAACCGAAGGGGAAAAGAACGTTCTTTTCGGCTGTGTCATAGTATCTGTAACCAACGAATACGCTTTCTTTATATTCAACTGAAGCTGTATAGCCGGGGTAGTAGTTGTAAGATGGGTTATCGCTGAGCGCGAGAGGATATGTTTCAGCAAGCTTACCACTTGGGTTAACGTCACCGAAGAGTATATCAGCAGCTGCACTGCCTGAAGCTTCACCACCAAGAACAAGGTTAAGAATACCTTTCGCTTTATCTGCCCAAGGCATTTCAACAGCTGAACCACCTGAAAGAGCAACTATAACGTTTTCGTTTACTGCACTGACAGCTTCAACAAGCTTGATGTGAAGGGGTGGAATACCTAAGTGACGACGATCGAAGCCTTCTGATTCGAATTCTTCGGTAAGACCGATGAAAAGAATTACTGCATCTTTACCTTTAGCTGCTTCAACTGCTTCTGCAATAAATGCATCGTCAGAAATCTTATTTTTCTTTGCAGTTGAGTAACCGGGAGCAAAAGTAACCTTTGCACCTTTTGCAATAATTTCATCATAAGCACAGTCAACTTTAATTGCGTTAACAAGTGATGAGCCTGCACCCTGATAACGGGGTTTTTTAGCCATTTCACCGATAACAGCAACGTTAACATCTTTCTTGAGGGGAAGAATGTTGTTTTCGTTTTTGAGAAGCACCATACACTGAGCAGCGATTTCACGGGCTTTTTTGTGGTGAGCTTCTTTATCGTATGTGTAATCACCAAGAACTTCTTTTGAACGCATAATAACGTGAAGAACGTTATCAACCATTTTATCAAGATATTCTTCAGGGATTCTGCCGTCTTTAACAGCTTCAACAATCTGAGCGTTACCGAGACCGTTTGAAGTGGGCATTTCAAGCTCCTGACCTGCTAAAAGACCTGCAACTCTGTCGTTTTCTGCACCCCAGTCGGTAACGATCATACCTTCATAGCCCCATTCGTCACGAAGAACGTCTGTAAGGAGCCATTTGTTTTCAGCACAGTATGTACCGTTAAGACGGTTGTAAGCATTCATTATTGTCCAGGGTTGAGCCTGTTTAACTGTTTTTTCGAAAGAAGTAAGATAAATTTCTCTTAATGCACGCTCGTCAATAACGCTGTCGCAGGTCATACGTCTTGTTTCCTGATTGTTACCTGCAAAGTGCTTGAGAGATGTACCGATGCCCTTTGACTGAACACCGTTAACAAAAGCAGCTGAAATTTCACCTGCAAGATAAGGGTCTTCAGAGAAATATTCAAAGTTTCTGCCACAAAGTGGAGAACGTTTAATGTTAGTACCCGGTCCTAAAAGAACGCTAACCTGTTCTTTAAGACATTCTTCACCAAGAAGAACACCCATTTCATAAATAAGATCGGGGTCCCAAGAGCAAGCAGTTGTTGCTGCAGTAGGATAGCAGATAGCAGGAACACCCTTAAGGCTTGTTGCCTGTTCTTTATCCATTTTTTCTGCACGCTTTCTGATACCGTGAGGGCCATCGGTCCACATAATAACGGGAATACCTAATCTTTCAATACCTACTGTGTGCCAATAGTCAAGACCTGAACAGAAGCTTGCTTTTTCTTCAAGAGTCATTTGTTTAATGAGTTCTGCGTATTTCATACCTTACCTCCATCAATAATTAGTAAAAATACATTATACAAATTTATGATACCATACAAAATATACTATTTCAAGAGTTATTTATTTGTTATGTATGTTGATTTTGCTGATTTGCTATGATAATATTTAGTTATCTTTAAAAGTGGAGGGCTACTATGCTTTACAAGAAGAATTCAACTCCGTCGTTAAACGATGAGTTATTTAAAAATCCTACAAGCGAATACAGAGGAACACCGTTCTGGGCTTGGAACAATATGCTCACCTCCGAAGAACTTCAAAGACAGATAGACGTCTTTAAGGAAATGGGCCTTGGTGGTTTCCATATGCACGTAAGAACAGGTCTAAAAAACAAATATTTAAGCGAAGAATATATGGAGCTCGTTAAGACTTGTGTTGAAAAAGCAAAAAAAGAAGATATGCTTGCCTGGCTTTATGATGAAGACAGGTGGCCCTCAGGTGCAGCAGGTGGTCTTGTTACCTGTGACGAAAAATACAGGGCAAGAAGCCTTCTTTTTACAACAAAGTTAGACGGTGAAGCATATACTATGGGTGATAAATCCCGTTCAGAAGCTTCAAGAAGTGAAAACGGCACGTTGCTTGCTTGTTACGATATTGTTCTTGATAAGGACGGTTACCTTGAGTCTTATAAAAGAATTGGTGCTGATGACGAAGCTGAAGGCACAAAATGGTATGCTCTTTTAGAGATATACAGCAATAATAGCTGGCATAACGACCAGACCTACGTTGATACTCTTAATAAAGAAGCGATTGAAAGATTTATCGAGGTTACTCATAAAAAGTACAAAGAAAAAGTGGGTTACGAGTTTGATAAAACTGTTCCTGCCATTTTCACAGACGAGCCTCAGTTTACAAGAAAACAGGTGTTTGAAAACTCTTTCGATAAAGAAGATGTTTTTATGCCTTGGACAGATAAGGTTCCTGAGCTTTATAAAAAGGCTTACGGGGCAGATATTTTTGAAACTCTTCCCGAGATTTTCTGGGATTTACCAAAAAGTGCACCATCTATTCACCGTTACCGTTACCACGATTTTATTGCTGAGTTATTTGCACAGTCCTTTGCAGATACCGTAGGTGGTTGGTGTGAGAAAAACGGTATTGCCCTTACAGGACATATGATGGAAGAGCCTACCTTACATAGTCAGACAGCAGCTTTAGGTGAAGCAATGCGTTCATACAGAAGCTTCCGACTTCCCGGTATAGATTTACTTTGCAACAGCCACGAATATACCACTGCAAAACAGGCACAGTCTGCAGCACATCAGTTCGGCTACGAGGGAGTTCTTTCCGAGCTTTACGGTGTTACAGGTTGGGATTGCGATTTCAGAACATATAAGCATCAGGGCGACTGGCAGGCAGCATTGGGTATTACTATAAGAGTTCCCCACCTTTCATGGTATGCTATGGCAGGTGAAGCAAAGAGAGATTACCCTGCATCTATTTCATATCAGTCACCCTGGTATAAAGAGTACAACGCTGTTGAAGACCATTTTGCAAGAGTAAATACTGCTCTTACAAGGGGAAAGCCTGTAGTTAAGGTTGGTGTTATTCACCCGGTTGAAAGCTTCTGGCTTCATTGGGGACCTAACGATAAATCTAACATTTTCCGTGATGGTATTGATGAAAAATTCCTTGACCTTACAAAGTGGCTTCTTGAGGGTAGTATTGATTTTGACTTTATTTCAGAATCACTTTTGCCTACTCTTTGCGAGAAGGGTACAGCTCCCTTAAAGGTTGGCAAAATGGAATACGATACAATTATCGTTCCGGGTTGCGAAACTCTTCGTTCTTCAACTCTCGAAAGACTTGAAGAATTTCGTAAATGTGGTGGCAGACTTCTTTTCTTAGGCGAAGCACCTTCACTTTGTGATGCAGTTGAAAGCACAAGGGGTAAAGATTTATATAACATTTCCGAAAAGGCAGACTATACTCATTCTGCAGTAATTACTGCAATGGATAAAGACAGGACCGTTACTATCCGTTCTTATGACGGTACTCTCACAGACGACCTTATTTATCAGCTTCGTGAAGACGAAGATTGTAAGTGGCTTTTCGTTTGCTATGATAAAGAGCCCTATAACAAAGACGTTGACAGAGGGGATTATATTAAAATAACCGTTGAGGGTGAATATTCAGTATTGACTTATAATACCGAAAACGGTGAAATTTACCCTGCAGTATTCACAACCGAAAACGGTAAAACTATTATTGACGAGCATACCTACGGTTACGATTCAAGACTTTTCAAGCTCGTTAAAGCAGGGCAGGTAGCTCCTGCTGAAAAGAAAGATGAAAACGATAGTGTGGCTATTGCTACACCGGGCTTTGTTGATTATGAGCTTTCAGAAGAAAACGTACTTGTGCTTGATATGGCAGAGTTTAAATTAGAGGGTGAAGAAGAATTTTCACCCGTTGAAGAAATACTTCGTCTTGATAATGTTTGCCGTGAAAGATTAGGTCTTGAAGAAAGAGGTGGAGCAGTTGTTCAGCCTTGGGTTTATGGTGAACAACCTCACGTAAGCAAAGTAACACTTAAATATACCTTCAATAGCGATATTAATTACAGTGGTGCTTTCCTTGCTCTTGAAGATGCAGAAGAAGCAGAAATTGTTTTCAACGGTGAAAAAGTATCTTCAGAAATAAAAGGAACATACGTTGATATTTCAATCTTCAGGGTAGCTTTACCTGACATTAAAAAGGGCGAAAATATTTTAGAAGTAACTTACCCCTTCGGACCTTCAGCAAACCTTGAAGCAATGTATATTATCGGTTACTTTGGTGTTAAGGTAGCAGGTAGGTTTGCATCAATTACGGCACTTCCCGAAAAACTTGCTTTCGGCTCAATTCTTTCACAGGGACTTCCTTTCTATAGTGGTGCTGTTACTTACAAAATTCCCGTAAAAGCCGAAAAAGGTAAGGTTAAGGTATGTGCATCTGACTACCGTGGCGCACTTATAAGTGTTGAGCTTGACGGTGAGAAAAAAGGTAATATAATTTACCCACCATACGAGCTTGAAATCAAGGACGTGGCAGACGGTGAACATACTTTAGGTGTTAAGCTTTATATTCATAGATATAACTCAATGGGTCCGATTCACCTTGTTGACGTTAAAGAAAGCTGGCACGGTCCGGGAGCCTGGAGAAGCGAGGGCAATAACTGGAGCTACGAATACGTTTTAAGAACAACAGGTATTCTAAAAGCACCTGATATACTTAAATAATAAAGAGAAGCCATTCCTCCCTGTGCGAATCATAGGGAGGGGGACCATTGTCAACGGCAATGGTGGTGGGTAGTTCACTTTAATACAAGGTTTAGTTCAATAGAAATAATAAAGCCCCTGCGAAGCAGGGGCTTTTTCTCACACAAATACTTTTTTTGCAAGCCAAGCTCTTACTTTTTTGCTCTTGTTTGCGTATAACCAGAAGAAAACGAGAACAATACAGCAGATATCAGCAATAAAAAGTATTTCAAATTGAAGAATTTTGCTGTTAAGGTAAAGGCATAGGCTTGAAACCGAAAGAGTAATAACCAAATCAATAAAGAAATGAAGCACCTTTGAGGTCCAATGGCGTTTCCTTTGACGGTACCAGTAAATGAAGTATAATGCACAAAGGGATACTATTGAAATTATTGGTACAGCAATTCCGAAATACCATTTTTCACCACCTAAATTCTTTGCGTAAAAAACTGCAACGTAAAGGGCTGTTGCTAAGGTGTCAAAGCCCCACATAAGATAAGGTCGTAATTTAGAGGTTAAAGATGGGAAAATAAAAACTATCCATACAAGAAGACTTGTTGATGCAAGGTAAATAAACCAAAGGTTTTCCGGTTGAAAAAACAAATTCAACAATGCACAAACAAGGTTGGGTATAAGAATAATGAAAGAAATTATCAATGCGATAAATCTCTTTTTTACTTCTTTGGGTATTATGGGTGTATCTGAAAAAGGTGTTGAAGCTTCGGTGGTGTTTGTTTTTATGTTTGGGTTGTAAACGGGCGTATCACACAAGGCACATTTCTTTGCACTTGAGTCAAGCTCAACACCACAATTAACACAATATGACATAAGTTTCTCCTTGTTATTCTGAAATCTTATTCTCTGTTGCTTTCAATTTTAACGTGAAGTCCCATTTTTACAAGACGGGTGAAAAATTCACGTTCAATATCATTTTCTTCATATATATTAGCGAAGGTAAACATAAGCTTGTCCTCAAAGGTTGCTATACCACATCTTGCAGCATTAAGCTTACCGGGACCGGGCATAAGGAAAACCTTTTCAATATGCTCCTTCATATCATCCGGAAGTTTAACAGGACCCATATTTGAAAGTAAAGAAGTAGTAGTTTGCTCAGCTGTTATAAGAAAAGAAACGCCGACCCCTAAATCCTTTATTGCCAAGGGCAAATATTTTAAAACAGGGTTTCTTTCAAGACCTAAGTTTGCCGTTACCATAGCATTAAGCTTTTTTTCATCATTGGCAAGGCGAAGCTGTAAAGCAACTGTTTTTAATAGCTCATCAAAGGTGTATTCACCCAGATTAGGGTCAACCTTTACCCTCAGGCAGATAGAATAATTTCTTAAAGTTTCCGAGCCGTAGGTGCTACGTAAATCAATAGGAACCTGAACAGAAACCTCTTTTAATTTTTTCTTTTCACGTAGTTGCTTTTGACAATGAACGTCAAGAAGTAAAGCTGCAAAAAATTCGGTAATTGTAACACCTTTGGCTTTGGTGATTTTATGAAGCTCTGAAAATGAAATTGTTCCTGCTGTAATATTTACCATATGTTTCGGCAGTTTTGTTCCTACAGCATGGTATACCCATTTATCACTTCTTTTAATTTTGCCGTGAGAAGATGCGTTTTTTGCGAATGAGTCTTCAAGCTCTCTTTCTTTAGGCTCTTGGTTTATATCAAGAACGAAACCACCGGTTGAAATTGTGTGCCCTTTTAACCGTAAATATTCTGCAACAAGAGTACATGTGAAAATTGAAGCACCGTGGCCGTCAGAAAGTGCGTGGTAGGTATCAACGGAAACTCGTTTTCCGTGATAATATACCCTGAAAAGATAACCGTCGTTTTCTTTGAATTTAACTCTGTGACAAGGGTTTTTTATATCGGGATTTACTGAAGGACAACCCACAGGATTTTTTTCAAAGTAATACCAAAACAAGCCTCGTCTTATTCGAACGTCAAATTCGGGAAAACGAGGCATAATTCTTTCTAAAGCAATTTTTAAAAGTTGAGGGTCAACGTCTTCTTTCAATTCTACTGAAAATCTGAAAATGTTAGACCACGTGCTTGTATTCTGCCCCGGAAAAACTGAAGCAGCATTATCAAGCTTGAACCATTCAGGTGTTGTCTGGGTTCTTTTTTTAGGAGTTTTAGATTCTGTCACTGTGATTCTCCTGTAAAGTTGATTTTTAATCAGCCAATTTTAACAGCGTCTTTGATTTTTATTTTTCCTACGAAAGGAATTTTCAAAAAGCCGTTGCATTTGTCACCGTCAAAGGTAAGGTTAACGTCAACGGGTTTGCCGGGGAATGCAGAAACATCAGCTTTGGCGATAAGAGTGTTTTCGTCTTCAATAACGTCGGTGAGTTTTATATCGGGCATTTCAAAATCATCATCTGCAAGTTCAATTTCAATTTTGTATGCACCATTTTCGTTTTCAATTTCAAAAATAGCCTCGCCGTTGTAAAACATATGGTCGATTTTTACTTTGTATTTACCGATTCCTATCATAATGAAACCTCCGATAATAAAATTTATTCAATTTAAAGCCATCCATCAAGATCAGATGCGTATCTCAATATTTTTATTGCATCGGTTGCTGTTACTGAACCATTTGAAGAATAGTCTACGTTTGCTACGGCAGTCTGTTCAGGTGTTAATTTAAGTGTACCTGCTGCTGCGTGCATAGCTGCTCTTGCATCAAACATAGTTACAACTCCGTCACCGTCAAGATCACCCATAACGTCATAAACGGTGTTTGCAAGAATAAGGAATCTACCTGTGTAATTAACTTGTGTGCCGACAAAATTTGTGTGAGGTGAGCCGTTTACACAAACTGAATTCCAACTGTTTGCATTATATATCTTTGCACCTAAAGGACTTATATTTTTCGGTATACCCGTAAATTTTATAATAATGTTACCGGCAGGCTGAAATTCCTGACCGTTACAGTAAAGCTTTATGTCGTAACAAAAAGCATCAGTAAATCTTGTAGTAACGTTGTGAGAAACTGTCCATGGGTCAACGGGTGTGGCAACAACCTCAATGTTACCCTCGGGCAAAATTCCGTAAGCATCGTATATTGTAACAGTTGAGTTTGCATCTGTAACTGTACGGAAAGCGTTTAATATATCACCTAAGCCAAGATACTTTAAGAAGTAGTATGAATAAGTTCCTTTAACACAAGAAATACCGTTTGTGAAATAATAGAATTTGTGGTTTTCAGAATCTATACCACCAACAAAGGAGTTAACATCAAGCTTCTTTACCGAAAAAGGTACATGAAGATATCTGAGAGATCTGCAGTATGCGATAGAATAAGGCCCGATTATCTGAAGATTATCGCTAAGACGTAAGCTTGAAAGATTCCAACAGAATGAAAATGCGTATGACTCAAGCTCTGTTACTGTGTTAGCCATATCAACACTTGTTAAATTGTAACAGTGGTCAAATGCAAGAGACTCAATTACAGTAACACCATATGGTATGGTAAAATGACCACCTCTGCCTGCAGGAAAGCTTATGAGCGTTTTGGGGTTACCGTAGTTATCTAAAGAATAAAGTACACCGTCAATAGATTTTAAACGGGTATTGTTTGTATCTACGTCAATATATGTGAGTGAAGAACAAAGGTTAAACGGGTTACCTGAAACAGAAGTAACTGTAGCCGGAATTTTTACGTATGTGATATAACTGTTTTCCTTAAAAGCAGAAGCTGCAATAACCACAACGGGAATACCGTTTATGTAGTCAGGTACAATTACGTGAGACGCATAACCGTTGTATTTCGTTAAAACAATTCTCTTCATGTTGTTTGCTTCAACTACTCTGTATTCAAAATCGCTTGCAGAGGCAACAACGGGATGATTGCCGTTGCGTGCGTTATCGGCAGCAACAACATTATTCTGTGGAAATACTACACAGGATATCAGAACACATATACAAATCAGTAAGCAAATAAAAGCTTTTTTATTCAAAAAAACACAACCTTTGGGCGTAATTATACATTTTAACAAATACAATTATACTATATATGAGAAATAAATTCAATGTAATGTTTTAACAAATATAGCAGAAAAATTATATATAAAAAAGCAAAGCTCCGAAGACAAGCTTCGGAGCCATATGCTTTAATGTTAACATTAGATAGCGCGGGTAACCTTACCGGAGCGCAAGCAGCGTGTGCAAGCATAAACTCTACGGGGAGAGCCGTTAACGATTGCTTTTACTCTTTTTACGTTGGGCTTCCAAGTTCTGTTTGAACGTCTGTGTGAGTGAGAAACCTTGATGCCGAAAGCAACTTCCTTGTTGCAAAATTCACATTTTGCCATTGAGCTGCACCTCCTTAAAAATTTTTCATATAAAGTCTAAACATAAGACAACGAACGTATGATATCACCTTTTGTTTGCAAATGCAAGTCTTTTTTTTACAAAAATGCGTATTTTATGAACTTTCACATAATATAGGGGTAAATATTTGAAAATTTTTTTGAAAATTGCTTGATTTTTGCAGATACATAATATATAATAGCACCGTAACCGAACATTTGTACACTTAAAAGGAGTTTAAAATTATGACAGAAAGAACAGAAAAAAGCAAGGCTCTTGAAACAGCCCTTTCTCAGATAGAAAAAAATTTCGGTAAAGGTGCAATTATGCGTTTGGGTGAAAATGCAGGTCTTAATGTTGAGGCTATTCCTACAGGCTCGATAGCTCTTGATGCTGCAACCGGTATCGGTGGCCTTCCCCGTGGCAGAATTGTTGAAATATACGGTCCTGAAAGTTCAGGTAAAACTACACTCGCTCTTCACGTTGTTGCTGAAGCACAGAAAATGGGTGGCGAGGCAGCATTTATTGACGCTGAACACGCTCTTGACCCTGTTTATGCAGCAGCACTTGGTGTAGATATTGATTCACTTCTTGTTTCACAGCCTGATAACGGTGAACAGGCTCTTGAAATTACAGAATATCTTGCACGTTCAGGTGCCCTTGATGTTATCGTTGTAGACTCTGTTGCAGCTCTTGTTCCTAAGGCTGAAATTGAAGGTGAAATGGGCGATTCTCACGTGGGTCTTCACGCACGTCTTATGTCTCAGGCATTAAGAAAATTAACAGGCGCAATTTCAAAATCAAATACTGTTGTTATTTTCATTAACCAGCTTCGTGAAAAGGTTGGTGTTATTTACGGTAACCCTGAAGTTACAACAGGTGGCAGAGCATTAAAATTCTATTCAACTATCCGTATAGACGTAAGAAAAGTTGAACAGCTTAAAGGCCCGGGTAACGAATTTATTGGCTCACGTACAAGAGCAAAAATTGTTAAAAATAAAGTGGCACCACCCTTTAAAGAGGCTGAATTTGATATTATGTTCGGCGAAGGTATTTCAAAGTATGGCGAGCTTCTTGACCTTGCTGTAAAAATGGAAGTTATAAGAAAAAGTGGTGCTTGGTTCTATTACGGTGAAGAAAGATTAGGTCAGGGTAGAGATAATGTTAAAGAATATCTCAGAAATACTCCTGATTTTTGTGCAGAAATCGAAGGTAAGGTTCGTGAAAATATCCAGACTCTTATTTCTGCAAGAAATCCTCTTACAAGACGTGAACAGGCTACACCTGCTCCTGCTGAAGACGTTACAAAAGAAAAAGCAAGGGCAAAAATTGATATTGCAGTAGACGACGAATAAAAATGAAAATTACATCAAAACAGGGTAACGGAAATAAAATTCACGTATATATTGATGGTGAATATACTCTTACCCTTTATGACGATTATTGGTATCGTTCAGGTTTAAAAGATGGTACAGAAATTACAGAAGACGAGCTTGCTTCCTTGAAAGAGGAGGCAGGCTTTCGCTCTGCTTATGAGAAAGGTATAACCTACCTTTCAATGAGAGGTTATTCTGAAAAAGAGCTCTACGACAAGCTTAAATTGAAATTTGGTGCCGGAAGTGCTCGTAGGGCAGTAGATAAAATGCTTGACAGGGGCTATATTGATGATGAAAGCTTCTGTAAAGAGTATGCAAGGTATCTTTTTGAAGTTAAAAAATATGATATAAAAAGAATAATATATGAGTTAAAAATTAAAGGAATTGATTCTGAAACTATAGATAATACGCTCAAAACTCTTGACAATGAGCCGATTTCGCGTATTATAGAAATGTTAAAGACAAAATACAATAATAAAGTAGAAACGGAAAAAGACAGAAAAAAACTTGTAAACCGTTTCGTAAGAATGGGTTATTCTTTTCACGATATCAGAGAAGCTTTTTCAGAATGTGAATTAGATTTTCCATCGGTGTAAAAGTAACCCTTTAATGAGGTGTATGTTATGTCACGAAAAATCGGAATGATCAGTCTTGGATGCCCCAAAAACCAGGTGGATGCTGAAATTATGCTTAAAAAGCTTGTTGATGCAGGTTACGTACTTGTTCAGGATGCAGACAAAGCAGATATTGTTATTGTAAACACTTGTGGTTTTATTGAAGATGCAAAAAAAGAATCAATTGATGCAATTCTTGAAATGGCAGATTTAAAGGAAGACGGAATCCTTAAGAAAATTCTTGTTACAGGCTGTCTTGCTCAGAGATATGCTGATGAAGTAATAAGTGAAATTCCTGAAGTGGACGGTGTTATTGGTATTGGTGCCAATGCCGATATTGTTGCTGTTTGCGATGCTATTTTTGAATCAGGAGATGAGGTTTACAGCAGCTTCCCTGAAAAAGAGCTTCTTCCTCTTGATGGTGGCAGAATCCTTACAACACCTGAATATACAGCGTATCTTAAAATTGCAGACGGTTGTTCAAACTGTTGTTCCTATTGTGCGATTCCTTCTATAAGAGGTGCTTTCAGAAGCAGAAAGATGGAAGACGTTATTGAAGAAGCGAATGCACTTTGCGAAAAGGGCGTAAAAGAGCTTGTGCTTGTTGCACAGGATACTACACGTTACGGCGAAGACCTTTACGGTAGCTTAAAACTCCCCGAGCTTCTTTGTGAGCTTAACAAAATTGAAAAATTAAAATGGATCAGACTTCTTTATTGCTACCCTGAAAGAATTACAGACGAGCTTTTAGATGCAATTGCCGAAAATGAAAAGGTTTGCCACTATATTGATATGCCTATGCAGCACGCAGACGGTGAAATCCTTAAAGCAATGAATAGAAAAGGCGATAAAGAGAGTCTTTTAACCCTTGTTGAAAAAATAAGAACAAGAATTCCTGACGTAATTATCAGAACTACGTTTATCACAGGCTTCCCCGGTGAAACCGAAGAGGCTTTCACAACTCTTTCAGAATTTGTTAACGAAGCAAAAATTGACAGGGTAGGTTGCTTTGCTTACTCACGTGAAGAAGGTACACCTGCTTACGATTTTGAAAATCAGATAGATCCTGAAATAGCTGTTGAAAGAGCCGAAGTTATTATGAATCAGCAGTATAATATTTCAGAAGAAAAGCTTTCTGAATGTATAGGTAAAACATATGACGTACTTGTTGAGGGCTATGACCCTTATTTAGATAGCTATTTTGGCAGATCTTATATGGATTCACCCGACATTGATAACAATATCGTATTTACATCAGGTTACAGAATTGATGACGGTGATATCGTTCCTGTAGAAATTTTTGATAAGGACGAGTATGCACTCATAGGTGAAGCAGTATGAAAATGATGAACGTTCCAAATCAGCTTACTGTTATAAGAATTATTCTTACCCCTATTTTTCTTGCGTTGTTTTTAAGTGATATGCCCCATCACTTTCTTATAGGTCTTATTGTTTTTGCTATTGGTTCTTTTACTGATTTCCTTGATGGTAAAATTGCCCGTAAGAAAAAGATAGTTACTGTTTTCGGTCAGCTTGCAGACCCTGTTGCAGATAAAATTCTTACAACAGCAGCCCTGCTTGCGTTTATGCAGTTCGGTCTTTGCAATATATGGATAATTATGATTGTCCTTTTAAGAGAATTTACAATCACTTCATTCCGTCTTGTTGCAACAGCTCAGGGTATAGTTATTCCTGCCAATATCTACGGTAAGCTCAAAACAATTTCACAAATGGTTTTCTCTTTGGTAATAATGATTTTAGCAGAGCTTAACGACTGTGGTATTTTAGGTAAGAATTTCCCGTTGGCAACAGTTTCAAACGGTCTTTTGTGGGTAACTGCCGTGCTTTGTGTAATATCAGGCGTTATTTATGTAAAACAATCAATAAAACTTATAGATTTTTCCAAATAATCGGGAGGAAATATGCAACTTTACAACTCACTTTCTCGTAAAAAAGAAGAATTTAAAGAAAACGTACCCGGCAAGGTAAATATGTATACTTGTGGTCCTACAGTTTACCATTTTGCTCATATAGGTAACCTTCGTAGTTACATTATGGAAGACGTGCTTGAAAAGCATCTTCGTTACAGTGGTTACGATGTTAAACGTGTAATGAATATTACCGACGTTGGTCATCTTTCAAGCGATGCCGACACAGGTGAAGATAAAATGGTTAAGGGTGCAAAAAGAGAAAATAAGTCTGTTATGGATATTGCTAAATTCTATACAGATGCTTTCTTTGAGGATTGCAAAAAGCTTAACATTAAAACTCCTGACGTAGTTGAACCTGCAACAAATTGTATCGACGAGTTTATTACAATGGTAAGCGGTCTTATTGAAAAAGGTTATGCTTATCTTGCTGGCGGCAATGTTTATTTTGATACTTCAAAGCTTGATGAATACTACGTGTTCAATAAACACGACAGCGAGGAGCTTATGGTTGGTGTTCGTGACGGTGTTGAAGAAGATACAAACAAACGAAACAAAAATGACTTTGTTCTTTGGTTTACAAAATCAAAGTTTGAAGAGCAGGCACTTAAATGGGATTCACCCTGGGGCGTTGGTTATCCGGGATGGCATATTGAATGTTCAGCAATAAGCCTTAAACACTTAGGTGAATATATGGATATCCATTGTGGTGGTATTGATAATGCTTTCCCTCATCACACAAACGAAATCGCTCAGAGTGAAGCATATTTAGGTCATAAATGGTGTAACTATTGGTTCCATGTTTTACACCTTAATACAAACACAGGTAAAATGAGTAAATCAAAAGGTGAATTTCTTACAGTTTCACTTCTTGAAGAAAAGGGTTATAACCCACTTGCATACAGATTTTTCTGTTTGCAGTCTCATTACAGAAAGCAGCTTGTTTTCTCATATGAAAATCTTGACGGTGCTGCAACTGCTTACGAAAAGCTCCTTAAGAAGATTGCAACACTTAACCCCGTTGATAGTGATGAGCTTGACATGGCAGCAGTTGAAAAGCTTACAGGTTCATTCAAGGCAGCACTTGATAACGATATAAACACATCACTTGCAGTAACAGCAGTTTACGATGTGCTTAAAGAAAAAACAAACGATAAAACAAAGATTTATCTTCTTAACGATTTTGACAGAGTTCTTTCACTTGATCTTGTAGAAGGAGCAAAGAAGCTTTCACAGAAGGAAGACGTGTCCGATGAAACGGATGACTTTGCAAAATACGTTGAAGAGCAGATTGCTTTGAGAGCTGAAGCTAAAAAGAATAAAAACTTTGCAGAAGCTGACAGAATCCGTGGTGAGTTGGCATCAAAAGGAGTTACACTTCTTGATACTCGCGAAGGCACAAAATGGAGCAAGGAATAAAATTTAACGGAGAAAAAATATGACAAGTAAAGAAAGAGCAAAATTACGTGCAGAGGCAAATGGTCTTGACCCTATTTTTCAGATAGGTAAAGAGGGTGTTACCGACGCAGTAATTGCCCAGATAGAAGATACTTTTAATACGAGAGAGCTTTTTAAAATTAAAGTTCACCTTGAAACTGCCCCCGAAACACCTAAAGAAATCGCACAAAAGCTTGCAGAAGCAACAGGTTGTGATGTTATACAGGTAATCGGTGGTACTATTGTGGTTTTCAGAATTAATCTTATTCTTCGTCAGAAAGAAGCAGAAAAGAAGAAAAGATTAAAAGAAAAAGCCCGTAAAGAAGCTCTTGAAAGAAGAACAGAACGTACAAGAAATAAATACAGCAGGTAATTTAAAATGAGTGAAGTTGTTACAATTACAAGTAAAAAAAAGAAAGCCCCGTTTATAATTGGGCTTATCGTGCTTATTTTTGCAATAACAGGTGTTGTAAGCGTTGTTAATTTTGCAGTGTCAAAGCTTTCAACAGGTGAAAAAGAAAAGGTGGATTATTCTGAATATGCTGATTTCCTTACATGGGTAATTGGTGTTGACCCTGCACCGTTCAGCGACATAGCAAATGCTGATAAAGATGCTTTAAGAAATATTGCAATCTGTACCCTTTTAGGTGACGACGTTAAAACAGGTGATTACGAAGTGACCGAGGACGGTCTTATTGTTCCTGCAGAAGATGTTGAAAATTATTATTTTAATATGTTCGGTGCAGAAGTAGGTATTGTTCATGCAAGTGTTGTTGGTTACGGTTATGAATTTACCTACAATCCTTCAACTAACACGTACACAGTGCCTCTTACAGGTGTTACACCACCATTCTCAGTAAGAATTGAATCTGTGCAAAAAACAGGTGGTCTTGCAGTTCTTCGTGTAGGTTACGTTGGTACAAATAACGTAGAAGTTCTTCCTGACGGAACACTTGCCCCTACGCAGCCGGATAAATATGCTGAAATTACAGTTCGTGAAACAGAAACCGGATTTAATCTTATATCATTAATGACTGTAACAGTTGGTGAACACGGATAAGGTTGGGCTTGTGTGTTTATACGATATTTCACCCGACACGGCGTATCGCATACGCCTTCGGGGATGAAGGAATGCAAACGGCAGATGTTGATAAGGATGGTATGATAACTGTTCAGGATGCAAGGCATGTGCTTCGGAAAAGTTGTGGTATTATATAGATTCTGTTAATGATTTGATATTTAAAAGCGACAACAAGATTTCTTGTTGTCGCTTTTTGCAATTAGTTAAATTTAATTGTAAGAATCTTTTTACCTGTGATTTCAAATTCAACGAAGCCGTCTCTGTTAATTGTGAGTGGAGTGATATCCTTTTCTTCCAATGTAACAAGCTTTGCTTCTGACCAGGATTTTCCTGAATATTTCGGCAACTGGAATTCTGCTTTTTGTCTTTCAACAGGTGACTGTGCCTTTTCGATAGGTGAAATACCTTTATTAAGACGAATAGCAGTTTTAACAGTTTTGTCAGATGGGTTGAAGAGTCTTACAACGTATCCGTTGCCGTCTTCACTCTTCTTAACAGCACTAACGTTAAGAACTTCATCTTTAAGCTCAAGGAATGAGTGTGTAAGAGGATTCTTACCGTGGTCTGTGGGAGCAATCTGACCGGCAGTAAGATAAAGATTAAATCTTTCGCTTTCTTGCCATACGTTGCCTTCTTCCCAGTCACCCTTATGAGGCATAAATGCGTAACGGAATGTGTTAACACCGATACACTGTGAACCTTTATCCCAGTCGCTGTAGTTCTGCATATCTTTAGTAACGCATATACGAAGGGGATATGCACGGATAAGTGAAAGGTAAAGTGTGTTATCTTCGTCGTCTGCAGCTTCATAAGCTTTAAGACCTGTATTAAGAAGGGCAACACCGTTTTTACCGTCTGAAATACTTACGAAAGAGTTCATAGGATGCTCTGTCATAGGTGGTTCATCATAAAGTGAGTAGTCAGGCTTTTCAATTTTACGTTTTACAACGTCAAACTGACCCTGAGCATCTGCATATTCTGCCTTAATGCCTGTGGGGAAGCCAACCTGTAAGTAGTGGTCTTCACAACGGTTGTTGATTGTTGTTTCAATTTCAACAAACTTAGCACCCTTACGAAGAGTAACAAGGCTTTCGATATCAACAGGAAGCTTGTGTTCACTTCTTGATTTTTCATCAAATGCACGTTTTTCAGGAAGCTCCCAACGCATTGTAATTTTATAAGTTGTTTCAAATTCACCGTGACGAAGAAGAGTAACGTTAGCCTGTTCACCGAGAGTTGTGAAGGTTTCATCACATTCGGGAGCAACGTGCTGCCAGGGGTTACCGATTTCACCACTGTCTTTGAAGTAACCGAGATTCTTGTATTCTTTACCGTTTTCTTTGTCGATAACGTTATAAGTACCGTTGTGGTTAAATGAAACCTTAAGATATTCGTTTTCCATAACGTTTGTAGTTTTCACAAGAGTTACGGGAGTTGTAGCACGAACGTTGTAAAGAGGACGAACCTTAAGAGTTTTGTAACCCATAGCAGGGATATCAGCAACTTCAGCTGCAACAAGATATTGTTCTGTATGAAGAACGTTTGCAGTATCATTGGGGTTCTGAATAATCTGTGCGTTAGCTTTGTTTGTTGAAAGCACCTGATATTTGATGTTGTTACCGTCTTCATCAAGAATTTCAAAGCTGTCAGCTTTCCATTCTGCAGGAATCTCAAGTCTCAAATCAACAGTTTCAGTTCTCTTGAAGGGTGCAGGGTTGAAAATTACAACTGCTGCATCATCCTTTGAGAATGAACGAAGGTTGATATCGCCTGCGATATCCATAAATGCTCTTTCAAACACGCACATTGAAAGCTCTCTTGCCTGTCTGTAACGAGACATAACGTCTTCGTAAACAACGTCACGTCCACAAGCACCGATACTGTCGTGACCGTGGTTCTGAAGAAGATAGTTATATGAAAGGTCTATAAAGTTCTGTGGATAAGGTGCACCTGAAAGAGCTGCAAATACTGCCATAGGCTCTGCATAGTTAATAATTCTTCTTTCAGTGTCAAAGTTTTCCTGCTTGATGTAAGTTCTTGCAGAAAGAATCCAGCCACAAAGCTCACTAACACTACCCTTAGTATATGGGTCTCTCATTTCGCCTTTAAGAACGGGTGAATCTGCCTTGAAGTTATCAATGATACCCTGTTCCATTTCTTTAAGTGTGCTGTGGAAAACTTCAGCTTCAGGTAATGCTTCGTTAAGGTCGTTAACAAGCTGAATTTCACGTTCATCAGGACAAGATGAGTCGTGACCGATTGACCAGAAACGATGGTTTGTTGTCCAGTCGTTATCCTGTTCTTTCATAGCCTGTTCAGCTCTTGCCTGAACATTTTCTTTATGATACTCATAGAAAGG
Source organism: Acutalibacteraceae bacterium (assembly GCA_045657085.1). GTDB lineage: Bacteria > Bacillota > Clostridia > Oscillospirales > Acutalibacteraceae > DTU089. The sequence continues at coordinate 25,401 of JAZOSL010000090.1, forward strand.
ATGAGTATACTGATAGTCTAACTTCCAATCTCTGTCGATAAGCTTGAATACACCGTTGTTGTCATTCCAATGCATATCACGATTGTTTTCGTCTGTCTGGTTAAAGTAAACAGGTCTTTGTACAACGTACCAGATATTGTAACGGGGACGTTTTGCAAGACGGGAAGCATAAATACGTGTTCCGTCAGGACTTTCCCAGAAAAATTCTGATTTAGGTGCTTTATATTCGTTGATAGCACGGTAGAATGATGCGAAATGAATATCAAAGCCGGCATAAATCTGAGGAAGCTGTGAAATCTGACCCCAACCGAAAGGTGAATAACCTGTTTTGCTGATGCCACCCATTTCTTTACCGATTTTGTGACCTAAAAGTAAGTTTCTTACAAGAGCTTCACTACCAACGGTAAATTCATCGGGAAGACAGAACCAAGGACCAACAGCAATTCTGCCTTCTTTTATGTATTTCTGGAGCTTTTCCTTCTTTTCGGGGTAAACTTCAAGATAATCCTGAATAGGCATTGTCTGAGAGTCTAAATGGAAATGCTTGTAATCAGGGTTTTTGTCAAGAATGTCAAGAAGCATATCAAGCATATATCCAAGCATATATTGGGTTCTTCTTGCAGAGAAACGCCATTCTCTGTCCCAATGGGTGTTGGATATAAAATGACATTGGATTTTATCTTTGTTTTTATCCATATCTATCACCTTATCCTTTTATAATTTTCATTATTTCCTGGAAGTTGTCACAGAAATGTGTACAAACTGCCTTTGTGCCACTTGATTCGATATTACCGCCTGCAATACCGATTGTTGTGTAACCTGCAAGTCTTACTGAACATGCACCTGCACCACTGTCTTCAATACCGATAACGTGGTTTCTGTCAGCAAATGCTTCGCCAAGACCAACAATTGATGTTTCGCTGTAAAGCCATGGATGGGGCTTGGGTGAAAGCTCACCGAGAGTACCTACACTGCCTTTTCTGAGTGGGAAACCTGCAGAAATTATTGCATCATAGAAATCCTTGGGGTCGCCCATACCAAGTGTTTTGAATGCAGAAAGAATTTCGGGCCATGCTTTTTCATAGAGACCTGAAGTAACAAGACCGATTTTGATACCCATATCCTTGAGCTCTAAAAGGAAATCCTTAACGCCTTCTGTAGGAGTGAATGCACCGTCTTTACCTCTGCCTGCCATAATTTCTTCCATTTCTCTGTGAGTATGCTCAAAATAGAAGTTTCTTGCTTTTTCAAGAGATTCACCGGGGCAGTATTTATCAATACAATACTGAAGATGCTCTGAAACGCTGTGACCTGAAACAAAAGGAATATCTGCTTCTTCAAGCTGGAATTTGGGGTTACCAAGCATACTTGCAGTACTCATCTCAATAATCCAAATCCAGAAATCCTCACTACGTACTGTTGTGCCGTCAAGGTCCATAAGCACGGCATTGAGGGGGTACTCTGTCTTAACGGGGTAAAC
>JAZOSL010000091.1:0-31542 GCA_045657085.1 Acutalibacteraceae bacterium
GGTGATAAGGGTAATGGTCACTGGGTTGGCTCACAGGCATACAGAATTATGTATGATGAAATATGTCTCGGTAAAAATAAATCACAGATTACAGCTTTAATGGCTGAAAAAGCAGGCATTACCGATAAAGCAACTCTTCTCGGTTCTCTTGCAGTTCTTGAAGATGAAGAAAAAGGTGAGGAATTTTTAAGAAAACTTATTGTCTCTTTCTTTGAAGCTGCAAACAATGACGATGAAGAAGCTCTTAAGGTAATTGAAGAAATGGCACAACGTGGTGCAGACTTTATTTGTGGCCATATAAATAAAATGAACTTCACTGACGAAGTTATCAATATTGTTCTTTCAGGTTCAATTCACACAAAATTGCCTTCTTACAAATACACTGATAGAATGGCAGAGCTTGTTACCGAAAGAACAGGTAAAAAACTCAACTTTATAAAGCTTAGCTGTGCACCTGTTACAGGTTGTATCAACTGGCTTCTTGAAGACTGACTTTTGTAATTTATTCCGAAAGGACTTGAAATAATGAAAGAAATCAATTTAACAGTAATCGGTTCAGGTAGTACATATTGTCCCGAGCTTATTTACGGCTTTATTGAAGCAAAGGATTCTCTTAAACTTAAAAGAGTTGCTTTTATGGATATCGACGAAAGAAAACGTACCATTGTTGGTGGTCTTTGCGTTCGTATGCTTAAAAGTGCAGGTATTGATTGCGAAGTTGTTATGACTGATGATCTTGACCTTGCTTTACAGGGTGCAGATTTCGTTGTTACACAGATTCGTGTAGGTAAACTTCCTTGCCGCCATATTGACGAATCAATTCCTCTTAAGCATGACCTTATCGGTCAGGAAACAACAGGTATCGGTGGCTTCTTCAAGGCTCTTCGTACAATCCCTGTTATGAAAAATATTGCTGAAAGAATTGAAGCTATTTGTCCGAATGCATGGCTTATTAACTTTACAAATCCTTCAGGTATTATTTCAGAATTTCTTCTTAACCATACAAACGTTAAAACAATGGGTCTTTGCAATGTTCCCATCGCTATGATCGATGACGTTAAAGCTGCAGTAGGTGAAGATGCAAAAATTACTTATCTTGGTCTTAACCACCTTAGCTGGATTACTTCAGTTAAAGTAAACGGTGAAGAAAAATTTGATACTATTTTTGATGATAACTTTGCACCTACAGTTATGAAGAATATTCACGATGACGGCTTCGATATGGAATGTCTTGCAGCTTGTAAAGGCTTCCCGTCATCATATCTTCAGTATTATTACAGCCGTGAAGCAAAGCTTCATCACTTAAAACACGGTTCAAAAAGCAGAGCACAGGTTTGTATGGAAATTGAAGAACAGCTTCTTGAATTATACAGCGATAACGAGCTTGTTATTAAACCTGCTCTTCTTGAACAGCGTGGTGGCTATAAATATTCACTTGCAGCAGTTTCACTTATTGATTCTATTGCAAATGATAAAAAAGACGTTCACGTTGTTAACATTAAAAACAACGGTACTCTTAAATTTATGGATGATGACGATGTTGTTGAAATTGCAGCAGTTATCGGTGCTGACGGTGCAACACCCGTTGAAATTGATGAATTCGATAACCGTCATATCATAAGCCTTATGAGAACAGTTAAATCTTATGAGAAATATACTGTTGAAGCAGGTATCAAAGGCTCTGATGAAGATGCTCTTAATGCTCTTATGCTTCATCCTCTTTGTGGTGACTTTGCTCAGTCAAAGGCATGTTACGAAGAAATGAAAGAAGCTCATAAAGCTTATCTCCCTCAATTTTTTAATAACTAACGCACATTGCACACTTCCAGCCACCCGAACTCGCGTACCTTTGTACGCTTCGGGGTGACTGAAACCGCACACTGCCTGGGTTATTAAATAATTAAACTTAAGGAGCTTTATTATGGCTAAAAAACCTAAAGAGCAAAAACAGGAAGTAATTCCTGAAGGTATGAGCAAAAAAGATTATGCTGATGCTGCATTCAGAAAAAAAGTAACTATCATAAATGGTTGTATTCTTCTTGCGTTTTTTATAGGTATTGCTGCTGTTATTTTCTTCGGTTGGTATAACAACCAACAAGAAAATAAACGTTTTGAAGCTATTGAGACTGCTTATTATACAGAACGTGACAAGGTTAAAGCTGATCTTGAAAAAATAGAGTCAGATGGTGGCTCTTACGAAGATAAAAGTGCAGTTAAAATAGAACTTACTGATGATACGTTTTCTTATTGGATTTATGACCTTGATCAATCATATCAGGTTGGTTCGGATGATGAGGATTATGCTTGCTTTGGTGGTGCTGAAATTCATCTTCAGGGTATGTTTGTAACCCGTGAATTTGCAGGTGGTGACCAATATTGGGTGTACCGTAATCACGAACATAACGAACACAGTAATCACGACCATAATGATGAAAAGGTTAATGATGAGGAATTGTCTCAGATGATTCCTATTGAAGTTATTTTCGATGGTGATATTGAAGTACCTGAAGATGGTACTTGGGTTGACGTAGTAGGTATCGTAGGCCCTGATTCAACAAAAAACCTTTCAGGTGTCAGAGATGCTAAAATAACAATTATGGAAACACCTGGTACAGAATACGTTGAATAATTTATTTCAATAATAAACAAAAGATGGTAACAAGTAAAACTTGTTACCATCTTTTTATGTTATGAAATTATCTTATGCAAAAGGATTTTCGGTTTTGTAGGGGAGTGACTTAGGCTGGTTGTAACCTATATCAGTTACACCTAAATATTTGAACACTTCAAATATTGCTTTGCCGTAGTGACCGAAAGCAACTGCACCGTGGTGGGGGAAGTTGCCTTGAATAAGTACGTGACGGTAGAATCTACCCATTTCTTTAATTGCAAATACACCGATACCACCAAAAGAACGTGTAGCAACAGGAAGAACTTCACCTTCTGCAACGTAAGCACGAAGCTTACTGTCGGCAGTAGACTGAAGACGGAAGAAAGTAATATCACCGGGAGCAATATCGCCTTCAAGAGTACCGTTTGTGTATTCTTTGGGGAGAGCTCTTGCCATAATCTTCTGATATTTCATTTCGCAGAAGCTGAGCTTACAGGATGGTGTGTTACCACAATGGAATCCCATAAATGTATCTGTAAAGCTATAATCTGTTTTACCTTTGATTTCAGCATCAAACATATCGTGGGGAACACTGTTGTTAATATCAAGAAGAGTAACTGCATCTTCACTTACACAAGCACCTATGTATTCAGAAAGAACACCGTAAATATCAACTTCGCAAGAAACCGGAATACCTCTTGAAGCGAGTCGGCTGTTTACATAGCAAGGAACAAATTTGAATTCTGTCTGGAATGCAGGCCAACATTTACCTGCAATTGCAACAAATTCTCTTGAACCCTTGTGTGCTTCAACCCAATCAAGAAGTGTAAGCTCATACTGTGCCAGTTTTTCAAGGATTTCGGGTTTTTTGTTACCTTCGCCAAGCTCGTTCTCCATATCCTTAACAACTTCAGGAATTCTTTCGTCACCTGCGTGTGCATTAAATGATGCAAAAAGGTCAAGCTCACTATTTTCTTCAATCTCAACACCTAAGTCATAAAGACGTTTGATAGGTGCGTTACAAGCAAGGAAATCTTGAGGACGAGGACCGAAAGAAATGATTTTAAGATTTTTAAGTGCAAGAACAGTTCTTGCAATAGGAAGAAAATCCTTAATCATAGCTGCACATTCTTTAGCATCGCCTACAGGATATTCCGGGATATATGCTTTAATTTCACGAAGTGCAAGGTTATAGCTTAAGTTAAGAACGCCACAATAAGCATCACCTCTGCCGTCAAGAAGGTCATTCTGACTTTCTTCTGCAGCAGCACAATACATAACAGGACCTGAGAAATGCTTTGCAAGTAATGTTTCAGAGCTTTCAGGGCCAAAGTTACCTAAATAAATAACAAGGGCATTACAGCCTGCTTTATTAACGTCGTCAAGGGCGTTGAGCATATCTTTTTCATTTTCGATACAAACAGGACATTCGTAAATATCACCATATTTTTTGTATTCATTAACGATTGCACTTCTTCTGCCTTCTGAAAGGCTCATAGGGAAGCAATCACGTGATACGGCAACGATGCCGAGTTTAACTTCGGGAATGTTTTTCATAAAACAACCTCTTTCATTTTTGATAATACTATTTTACCTACTCTTTTGTTTGCAGTCAATAAAAATCAGTAAAGTTTTACCCATTCTATTTCAACTTTATCTCTTGCACCTGTAACTTCGATTATAAATTCATCGGTAAATACAGGGTCGTCAAGAGCAACGATTTTTCTGCTTCCTATTGTAGTGCCGTAAGCTTCTCTTGCAAAGACGTTATCATTATTTTTAGCCGTTACTATAAAGCATTCAACCTTTTGACCATTTTCTATTTTTTCGGCTAACTCTATAAATTTAATCGTCCTTTTTTCAGGGAGTTTAACGTGAATTACAGGCTGTGTTTCACTTTTTGTGAAATCGACTGTTATTTCAGCATCTTCTGAAAGCAAGGTGCCAAAACACTCGTTTATTTTCTCACCTAATTCTTTAAGCCTTTGTACATCTCGTTCATCAAATTTTCCGTCAGGCTTGGGTGGAATATTAAGGTGGAAGGTGGAGTTGTTACCAACGGTGTTAAGATATGTATTAAACAATCTTTCAAGAGAATGTGGTTCTTCATTTTCGTGATAAAACCAACCCGGACGAATAGACATATCAGTTTCCGAAGGTGCGAATACAAGTCCTTTTGAATACATAATGTTTGCAAGTGAACCTATTGTAATATCAGGGTTATAAATACCATCAAGAGAGCCTTCCATTAAAGCTCCTTCAGTTTGCTTTTCGCAAAACGGACAAAGCTCATAGGGCACGACACACCATTGAGCAAACGGAGCTTTACCCGCTTCGTTACCACACCAACGAATTACACCATGGTCATTAAAAACAGTTGCGTTCGGCTGATATTTTTTTATAAGCTCAAAATACCCGTTGAAATCATAAACCTGCTTTTTACCGTTAGGACCTTCACCACAAGCACCGTCAAACCAGACGTGGAATATTTCACCATAGTTTGTAAGCAACTCGGTTAATTGGTTTTTATAATATGTGTTATATTCGTCTGTGCCGTAATATTTTGAATTTCTGTCCCACGGAGAAAGATAGAAACCAAATTTCAAACCGTATTTTTTACAAGCGTCTGCAGCTTCTTTAACTATATCACCTTTACCGTTTTTGTATGGACTGTTTTTCATAGAGTGTTCGGTATATTTTGTCTGCCATAAACAAAAACCATCATGGTGTTTAGCTGTAAGCACCATACCTTTCATCCCTGCAGCTTTAATTGCCTTTGCCCATTGCTCACAATCAAGATCTGTAGGATTGAATATATCAGGGTCTTCCGTGCCGTCGCCCCATTCAAGATTTGTATAAGTATTAGGGCTGAAATGCACAAAAGCATAAAAGGGCATTTCACGTAATAAATTAAGTTGCTGACGTGTTGGCTTAACGTTAGCTGCATTTTTTAAAAATGTTTTAAAATCCATATGAACACCTCGCAAAGATAATAAAATTCTACCATATTCCGTATTCTTTAACAAGTTGAGTTGCTCTTAAAATGTGTAGAAAACTTCAAATGATATTTGTGCATAATTTATATTTTAGTTTTATGCAATATAAATGTTACGCTTTATTCTCAAGAAGAATTAAATAATTCAAATTTATGGTAATATGAATACATATTGGAATTAAATACAGTTTTTATAAGGGGGATATATTATGGCTTTAAATAAAAAAGAAAAAAATGCAAATACAAAAGAAAAGAAAAAGATATGTCTGAAAAATATCCTTGCATCAATTTTAGCAGGTGTTTTAGGCTTTGTTCTCATTGTTGCTTCGGTTAACAGTGCAACCGTAGCTTCTGCAATGGAAAAAGCAAAGTCTTATTCTCAGATTGCAATTGAAGACAGACTTGTGCCTGAAAAGGACGAAAACGGTGATTGGGTATTTACAACCGACAGAGATTTCAAGGTGCTTCATTTGACAGATGTTCATTTGGGTGGTGGCTTCGCAAGTGCAGATACAGATAAGAATACACTCAATGCAGTTGCAACAATGATAACAAAAGAGAAGCCTGATTTAGTTATTGTAACAGGTGATATTGCTTATCCTGTATTTTTTCAGGCAGGCACTTTAAATAACAAAAGCGGTGCAAAAGAATTTGTATCGCTTATGGAAAACTTAGGTGTTTACTGGACAGTAACTTTCGGTAATCATGATACAGAAGCTTACAGCTATTACAACAGAGAAGATATTTCAGATTTTTATACTGACGAGGATTTGAAATATTGTCTTTATCAAGCAGGTCCCACTGATATTGACGGCTATGGTAATCACGTTATAAAGGTTAAAAACACAAACGGTATTATAACACAAGCCTTTTTTATGATTGACTCTCACTCATATATTAAATCTGACTTTTGGGGTCTTTTAGGAAATTATGATAATATTCACGATAATCAGGTTGAATGGTATAAATCTCAGATTGAAAAAATGAATAAAGAAAATCTTCAGACTATTGAAAAAATGCCCGAAGCAGAGCAAGAGATTTTAATTGATACATACGGTGTTGTAAAATCTCTCGCATTTTTCCATATTCCACTTGTTGAGTTAAAAGATGCGTGGACTGAATTTGCAGATGGTGGCTTTAAAGATAGCGAAGATTTCAAATATATTGACGGAATTATAGGTGAAACCGGTAGACGTGTTTTTTGTGGTGTTGGCGAAGATAATATGTTTGAAGCAATGCTTGAAATGGATTCAACAAAAGCAATATTCCTTGGCCATGACCATTACAATAATTTGACTGCAAGCTATAAGGGTATAATTTTCAGCTGTGGGTATAGTGTTGATTATCTTGCTTATATCGGAATAAGAAACGAAGGATCTCAAAGAGGTTGTACGCTTATTACCTGTAAACCTGACAGTACGTTTGATATTGAAAAATTCAATTATTATTCAGACCGATACGATTTAGAAGGCTTCGAAAGAGAAGAACTTGCAATGCAGTTTGAAGGCGTAAAATATCAGGTAGAAGAAGAGTAAAATTCAATTAAAAATACAAAAAACGAAGATGTTACACATCTTCGTTTTTTTCTTTTCTTAATCTTTTTTCAAAAACAAAATAGCAAATTGTAAGAGCTATGAAAGTAATTGCCCAGGAAATAGGGTAGGAGAGATATAAATTCCATAGTTCTTTTCTTAACGGGAAACCTGTATAAAGCCACAAAATTCTTATACCACAAGCACCTAAAAGGGTAATTATCATCGGCTCTAAAGATTTACCCATACCTCTTATCTGACAGCCGGCAACGTCCATAAGACTGCAAAGGAAATAACAGGTCATCATAATATAAAGCCTTTCTTTTCCTATTTCAATAACTGCCTTGTCAGTTGTAAAAATACCTATTATCTGTTCGGGGAAAATTAAACCAATTGCACCTAAAACTACACTTATTATAAAAGCTGTGCCTAAGCAAATGAAAAATATTTTTCTTATATTCTCGTATTTTTTAGCTCCGATATTTTGTGAAGTAAATGTCATAGACGTTTGTGCAACTGCGTTAGTGCACGTATAAATTATTGCATCGGCATTTTGTGCTGCCGTATTACCTGCCATAGCAACCGAGCCGAAGGTATTTATTGTTGATTGAATTAAAACGTTTGAAAAACTGAAAAGACTACTTTGGAAACCTGCCGGGATACCAATTCTCATAATCTCTTTTAATTCACTACTATGAATTTTTATTTTATTAAAGCTCAGCTTACAAGCATTTTCTAAATGAGTAAGCCTTATAACAATAAGAATTGCTGAGATGTATTGAGCAACTATTGTAGCAATAGCAACACCTGCAACATCAAGATGAAAGAAGACAACAAGCACAAGGTTTAATATTACATTAACAAGACCTGTTGAAGCTAAAATATATAATGGTCTTTTTGTATCACCCGTTGCTCTTACTATAGATGCACCGAAATTATAAACAAGTGAGCCCGGGGCTCCTAAAAAGTATATTTTTAAATATTTTGTAGCTAGAGATAAAACGTCATCAGGTGTGCCCATTAATTTTAAGAACTCACCTGAAAGAAAATAACCAAGCATTAAAACAGCAAAGCCTGAAATAACACTTATTGCCATAGAAGTATGAACACATTTATGCATTCTTTCCGGAATATTTGCACCTATATGCCTTGCAGTTATAACACCGGCACCTGTTGAAAGGCCGATGAATAGATTGATTATCAGGTTAACAAGTGAGCTTGTTGAACCAACAGCAGCTAAAGATGTACTACCTGCAAAACGGCCTATAACCATAATGTCTGCAGCATTATAAATCAGCTGTAAAACACCTGTTAACATTAAGGGAAAAGAGAAAATGAGAATCTTTTTGAAAAAAGGCCCTGTTGTCATATCAAGAATGCCACGTTTATTCAAAAAATCACCCCATAAGATAAAAAATAAGAATATTATTTAGTATAATACTAATTATCGGAAAAATCATCAGTTTTGTAAAAAATATTGTAAAAAAGGTCAGCAACGTAAATTGTTGCCGACCTTTTCAGTTAATCAGTATTATTTAGTAAACGGAATTGAGTATACCTTGCTTATTCTTCAACTGTATCAGTTGTGCTTTCAGCTTCCTCTTGTGGTGTTGCTACGGGTGCCTGAGGCATTTCTAAAGGTGCCTGAGGTGTAACTGGCGGTTGAGAGTTAACAGGCTGAGCAAAGGGTTGTTGGTTATATTGCTGAGGATTAGGCTGTGCAAAACCACCGTAGTATTGAGAAGTTTGTTGTGGGTTTTCAGGAGTAGCATATTGCTGTGTATAGCCTTGAGAGAAAGGTGTGTCCTGATTAACAGGAGTAAAATACTCATAATCAGGCACGTCAAACGGAGTGATAAGACCTTTTGCCAAAGCTTCAAGTCTTATATCTGAAAAGAACTCAACGAATGTTGCCTGCATATAAGGAGTGACATAAAAGATACCTAAAAGACCACTTGTAAAGCTATCTAAGAATTGCCAGCCAATGAAAGAAAACTGAAGAACAAATAAATCCCATTTATGACCACTCATAAGGGTTTTGCTGAGTCTGAAAGCTTCTTGTCTGTCAATATTGGGTCTTGTTGCTACAATGTAATCAATAGCCCAGTATTCATAAGATTTAATAATACCCGGAATAAAGAAAAGCAAAGACCAAAGGTATGTGAAACCGTACTTGCAAAATGAAAGCTTTGCAATATTAATGAAAGTTTTGTCTTTGAAATTCTGAAATACTTCTTTAACATCTGTGGGATTGTTTTTTCTTAATTTCAAAAAGTAACGAATACCACCGGCTTTAAATGTACAAACAATAAAAATTGTTAATATAAACGAGAATATAGTTACAGCAGCAATCGCGAGAGTTGTGGTTGTTGCAAAAGCATTTATGAAAAAGTCTTTAACAAAGTTTATATCGTTAACTGATGAAAAAACGGATTCAAGGTCATCAAATTCGATTTCAAATTTCGGACCAACAAAACTGCCGATATTAAAAAACATAAATAAAGTAACGAGAACGCTTTGCCAGTATTGACCTTTAAAAAGATTATTGCCACCAAATAAAGCTTTTCCTCGCATTTTAAGTGATTTTCTATCCATAATATCCCTCCTGACTTATTTTGCTTTGATTCTATAAACCTTAACTCCGTGAGGTGCAACTTTTTCAGTAAGTGCATCTGTAAGAGTAAAACTAACATTATCCCAAAGCTCTGTTACTTCAAATTCCTTTGCAAAAGGAAGATCAACATATGGGTCGTTATGAAATTTATAAACAGGTAAATTAAATTCTTTTTCTGTGTTTGATTTATTCAGGAAACAAACTGCAAGTTCTTTGTTTTCAAGTGGTTTAACAAGAATATCGGTTAAACCATCGGTGAAAATTCTTTTTGCCTGTAAACCTAATTTGTCTTGGTCAATAGCTATAAGATTCTTGTTTTTAAGAATATCAAGAACTTTGTTTTCGGTATCAACCGAACCGTCATCTTTTATGAATTTCCTTATATCGTTACCTAAAATAAGTGGAGCAGCCATCATACACCAAAGTGAAAAATGGGTTTTGTTTTCCTCCATTGTAAGTTCGCCAACGCCAACCTCAAGCATATCGGGGTCGTTCCAACTTCCTGTTCCTGAATGTTTATATAGTCTTACGTTGAACTCATAAATAAGAATCATTGAAGTCCAGGTAGGTTTGATATCGGGTGTTGTTCTCCAAAGGTTACCTGCCTTCATACCCCATTTCCATGGTTGATTTATGCCCCATTCACAAATAGAAAAGCATATAGGCTTTTCGGGCGTGCCGTTCTTTTGTGCAAATTCTTTTGATGCACGTTTTAATTCGTTACCCATTTTAACGTACTGTCTTTGTGCAGAGTCCATACGTGAAGCAACAGGGTTAAAGAAACGAAGTGCATTAATACCTTTTTTTAGTGAAACAACAATCTGTAATCTTCCGTCAGGGGTAAAGCCCTTTGATTGTGGGAAGTAACAGTCGTATTCTTTGTCATTATTAACCTGACAAACAAGGAACTTTTTAATGTTTCCACCTTTTCTGAAAACAATTGTAAGTGTGTAATCACCGTCTTCGGGTACTTCAATTGTGTCAAAATGGAGCTCACCTAAACCACCACAAAGGTTACTTACAATAAATCCACCGTCAACTTTTTCGTCGGCTACAATTTTTGCACCTTTCTTTATAAAACCGTGAGAAGCATACATATCAATAAAATCATTTTCACCGGGTTTGCCGATTAGGATTTTTATTAAAGCAGGAGCAACTGTAGGTATTGTTTCATTGTGGCAAAAATCGTATTTAAAATATTCAACGCCCCATTCAGCTAATGTATCTGCATCAATAGCTTCATTGTATAAGCTTGCAGGTAAATCTTCACAGGTAAGCGTGCCGTTAGACGTGTAAAGACCAACCTTAAAGCCCATATCGTTGATTTCTTCAATAAGGGGTTTCATACCTCTTGGGAAGCGTGTTAAGTCACCCTGTAATTTACCGTCATTAGTTCTTAATGAGCTTTGCCAGCAGTCGTCAAGGTTAACGTATTTATAACCTGCATCAAGAAGGCCTGTTTTTTTCATTGCAACTGCAATATCGGTAATAAGATTTTCGTCTATTGTATTACGGAAGGTGTTCCAGCTACTCCAACCCATAGGTGGTGTAAGGGCAACACCATTGTTGTATTTTTCTTTGTCACAAACGTGAACCTGTGTTGCTGCAATTGCTTTTTTAGCAGCACATAAAGGACAAATTTCTTTCTCTTTGAGCTTTTTGCCAAGCAAAACACCTGTTCCGGCACCTGCAACAATTGCGACAGCTTGTTTAAAATTCATTTAAATCAGTCCTTTCAGGTTTATTTAGTGAGTTTTTTAATAATTGCAGTAACGCCTGCAACACCTGCAACACCTGCTGCGATATAAGATGCTATATGCATATTTATGCTCTGACGGTCTGTAATTCTTTTTTCAATCGGGCCTAAAGACATACTGTCAAGACCTAACTCTTTAAAGTGATAAACCTTTGATTTAACGTCACGTGGATTGCTTTCCTCAACAGTTGTAATTCTTACACAAGAGTTGCAACCATCGGTATAACAACAAAAACCACTTGTTTTATTCTGACCAAGCATAATACCGTCAACAACGCCTGTGAAATCGTTAAGATGGTCGTGACCGAAGAATGCAGCAACAACGTCACCTGTTTTCTTCCAACTTTCAAACTGACCTTCATTTATGCAAGGGGAGCAAGGACCTTCACCAAGATATCCTTCAACTCCGTCCTTTTTCATATAGAATTTATCGGAGAATTTATAATGACCTTTTGCAGCGAAGGGGATTTCGTAAGGCTTTGCTTCTCTTAAAAGCTTGTATTCTTCAATAACGGGTGTGTGCTGGAAAAGAATTGCAGGAATTGTTTTGCCGCCGTGTTCTTCTTTGATTTTAGCAGCCTTTTCTTCATACCATTGAATCTGGTCTTTGTGTACCCAGTCGTATTTTGAAACATCTGAATCAGCTAAATTGTTTGAGTCAATGAACCAAAGATTTAAAATATCTTCGGTGCCTGCTGTGTTTTTTACAAGAATATTACAGTTAAAGTTACCTCTGGGTGCAGTTGTATCGTTAACACCTATACAAGTTTCTATTTCTTCATAAGCTTTAACAATAAATTCTTCCTGACCTTGATCGTGTTCGTGATTACCAAGAACGTAGCAGAATGGAATACCGGATTCAATAACAGGTTTTAAAATATCTTTTAATGCTGTTTTGTAGTCGATAAAATCTTCAGAATCGTCACGTTCATTAAGAGTGTCACCTAAAAGCACAATAAGGTCGGGTTTAAAAGCAAGAATACCCATTTTAACAAGATTGTGCATATCAAGTCTTTTTCTTATTTTTAAGCCTGTATCAAGGTGAAGATGCTCGTGAAGATCACCTAATGTCATTATTGTAAATTTACCATTGTTGAATTTAAGTTCTTTGTTCATTGAAATCACCTTTTTATAATTTGTTTTGAGTTTTATTTTATTCTTTTTAATTTTCTTCAGCTTCTTCAGAAAAAGCTGCAACAGTTCTGTTGTATGCACCGGCAAGCTGATTCAAATATTTTATTTTGTATACACTGCTTACGAAGGGGAGTGCTCTCCAAAGCATAACGTAAATACCACCATGCTTTAATGAAACGTCGTAATCACGTGCCTTCTGATACATTCTTTCTACCATTTTATAGTTCCAGCAGAATGCATAAATAAAAGCAGTTAAAATATCTAGAGTGAAAACAAGTATATAATGGGCACTTTCGTTTCCGTCTCCTTCGCAAACCTTGTTTACATCTTTTGTCCATTCGGACCAGAAAAATAAGCCGTAAATGCCTAAAGTTATAGTGTTAAGTAAAATATACACCCAAGGATTTCTCTTTTTTATCATAATATAAAACCTCCTGAGAAATAGTTAATATATACTATCTTATTGTAAATAATACAATATATACCTATTGAAAGTCAATGAAGTTTTTGTGAATATTGTTGGCTTTTTTGAGATTTTGCAATAAAAAAACACCTATCGGATTTTACCGATAGGTGTTTGAATTTAAACCAATTAGTTATTGAAAAGTGAAAGTTCATCCTTCTGCTGTTCTTCTTTGTATTTTTCAATTCTTGCTTTAATTTTATCAGCAGGATTAAGAAGACTGCTTACTGAACAATCGTGGTTAAGAGTGTCAATAATAAGTGAGCAATATTTACTCATATCAACTTCAAAGTACCAGGGTTTTTCAAGAAGTTCAGGAGTTCTGTAAACAAGGTTTGTTGTAAACACACCGTCAAGAATACCTGCAGCATAAGCTTTATCAAACTCTTCAAGACCGTTACAGAAAAGACCAAAGCTTGTACATACGAAAATTCTGTTAGCTTTAAGCTCTTTAAGCTTGGTTGCAACTTCGATCATTGAATCACCTGATGAAATCATATCGTCGATGATAAGACAATCCTTACCTTCAACGTTATCACCAAGGAATTCATGTGCAAGAATGGGGTTTCTGCCGTTAACAACTACAGAGTAATCACGACGTTTGTAGAACATACCCAAGTCGATACCAAGAACAGTTGAGTAATAAATACAACGAGACATGCCACCTTCATCGGGAGAGATAACCATAAGGTGATCATGGTCAATCTTAAGGTCTTTAAAGTTCTTTGTAAGAGCTTTAATCATCTGATATGTAGGAGCAACGTTTTCAAAACCTTTAAGGGGAATAGCGTTCTGAACTCTTGGGTCGTGAGCATCAAATGTAATGATGTTTTCAACACCCATATCAGCACAAAGCTCCTGTAAAGCAATAGCACAGTCGAGTGATTCACGTCTTGAACGTTTATGCTGTCTGCCTTCGTAAAGCATAGGCATAATAACGTTGATTCTTCTTGCTTTACCTTCAACAGCAGAAATTGCACGTTTAAGGTTTGCATAATGTTCATCGGGGGAGTAGTGGCATTCGTAGCCGTACATTTTGTAAGTTAAACCATGATTGAAACAGTCACAGATGATAAAGATATCATAACCTCTTACTGTTTCGTGAAGAACACATTTACCTTCACCTGAACCGAATCTTGTGAAATCTGCGTCAACGATATAAGTTTCTCTCTGGTAACCGTAGAAAGCAATAGTTTCTTTGTGTTCACTTTCTCTTTCTTCTCTCCATGAGGTGAGATAATTATCAATTTTCTTTGCGAGTTCTTCGCAACCTGGGGTAGCAATTATCCCTAAAGGACCTACCGGAATTGTGTTTGGAATACCGAATGCATCTGCCACGACATAAACCTCCGTTGAGTTGTATTTTTTACATCTATATTGTACTAATTATTCTTTCTATTTTCAAGTCATATTCGAAAATTGTCGTATTAGAATTTATCAGAAGATATTACCTTTATTTTGTGAAATGTTACAAAAAGTGTCAAAAAACGACTTTGCTGTGCAAAGTCGTTTTAAAGTTCAAAATCTTCTTTTGTGAAATCTTTAGAAACAGAAATAACCTTAGGTTCTCTTTTTAGGGGATCATATTTGAATTTGCGGCATTTAGAATACAGATTCATAATACCACCTGCCTTACGGCATATTACACTTTCGCCTGAAAGCACACCGTATTCACAAAGAGCACACTGTGGCTCGGTATGTTTATTGAAAATTTTAAGAGCCATTCAACTCACCCCTTGCTTTGATACTCAAACATTCTACCATACTTTTTTTCGATTATCAACATCAAATATAAAAACTACGAACATAACAAATAAAATCAAAGTTGCAGGAATGCTTTTGTAAAGTGTCAAACCGTTGGTGGGGGTGCCAATAACAACAGAAACACTTGCATATTGTGGAAAAAATTTTAAAAGGAAAGAAAAATAAACGGACGTTACAACCGAGTTTATAATTCGTGAGCAAATTAGTCTGGATAATTTAACGTTGCAAACAGAAGAATATGTGTTTATCTGACATATAACTGCAAAACCACCAAAACTTATAACAGCAGCAATAACAGTCAAAGGCAAAAAATTACTGACAACAGTATTACAACCAACCGTAACCTCGGAAACAGAAGCTATAAGAAGCTTAATGTTTTTGTTAAGTGGCAGTGCGTAAACAACAGAAGAAAAGGCTGAAAAAATTAAAACCCAACCACATATACTCAGCATTGCTTCACTACCGTTGGCTACGGCTTTTACAAAATTGCTTTTTGTTTCTGCTTTTGTGCTTTTTACGTTATTTTTAGTTCGCTCACCATTGTCAATGAAACGGCAGAAAAAGCCTACAGTCAATGAAGCTGACAGTGCTGAAACGTATAAAAGCACACCTGTTTTTAAACTGCCGAGCATTAAAAATCCCACTGTAGTCATCACAAAAGCAGGGCTTGGGTTTATTACCCAATAAAAAAGTCTTTCTGCTTCGTTCTGAGATAGTTTACCGTTTACAAAATACTCGTGAATTGTTTTTGCCCCTACAGGGTATCCACCTAAAGCACCTAATACAAAAGCAATAAAACCATATCCGCTTGTTTTAAAAATTTTTTCTGTGAACGAATTAAGAAATACAGCAATTTTATGTGTAAGTTCATTTGATGATATGTATGCACTAAGCACCATAAAGGGAAAAAGTGACGGCAGAATATCTGAGCCGAGTAACGATAGCCCTTCTTTGATGCCGTTTGATGATGCTTCGGGAAATAAAAAAAGCGTTGTCAAAGAAAATATGATGCCGAAAAAATACGGAACTGTTTTTATGTATTTTTTTAGTTTTTTATCAGAAATTTTAAAATTTTCAGTCATCGTAAACACCCCGTATAATTTTATGTTTCACCGGCATAAGAATATAACAAAAAGGAGTGCAGATATT
This sequence comes from Acutalibacteraceae bacterium, assembly GCA_045657085.1. Lineage (GTDB taxonomy): Bacteria > Bacillota > Clostridia > Oscillospirales > Acutalibacteraceae > DTU089. The sequence continues at coordinate 16,019 of JAZOSL010000091.1, forward strand.
ATATGTTCAATTCACTAAAAAATATAAAAGAGTCAACCGAAAGTGCAGGTATAGAATTATTTGGCAATAAAAGAATGCTTGTGTTTGATTGTGATTGCGTTTTAGATTATTCAGAAGAATTTATAGTGTTAAAGCTAGGTAAATTGAATTTAAAAATCAGGGGAGATGAGCTTGTACTTTCATCTTTTGCTTTTGGTCAGACTGATATTACAGGTGAAATAATTTCATTAGAGTTTGAAAGGGTATAACAATAAATGATACAGATTTTAAGACTCATAAAAGGATATGTTTTCTTTTGTGCACAAGGTGGATTTTCTGAAAGATTTATAAATTTGTGTAACAATAATAATATTGTACTATGGAATGTGAAAAATGATGGTGTAAAGGTTTATGCCTGTACAACTATCAAAGATTTCAAACGTATAAATATTGCTGCAGAAAATTCCGGAATGGAAATAAATGAAGTAAAAGAAAAGGGATTAAAAGCATTCATAAAATGCCATAAATATAGGTGTGGACTGTGTTTAGGGGCATTTATAGCGTCTTTGGTTATAGTTTTCTTATCAGGTTCACTTTGGGAGATTGAAATTGTCTCAACAAATGGTGTAAATGTCGAGAGCTTTACAGAGTCTTTGGAAGAACTTGGTGTAAAAAAAGGTGCAAGAAAATCAAAAATTGATATCCTTGACGTGCAGGAAAAGCTTCTTGATAAGCATAAAGAGCTTTTGTGGGTATCTGTTAATATTTTTGGCTCAAAAGCACAGATTGAAATAAGCACGGTAACCCAGCAGAAAGAAACGATAGATAAAAATACGCCAACAAACATTGTTGCTCAAAAAGACGGAATAATAACATTGGTCAAGGGTTACTATGGTGTAAACGTAGTAAAGGAAGGGGATAACGTTGTTGAAGGCTCTTTATTGATTTCAGGTGTAGGGAAATATGCTGACGGTAACGAGTATTTTACCCATGCTAAAGGTGAGGTTTTTGCGAAAACAAATAACGAAACATTAAAAACCGTGAACAGAAAGTTTAAGACCCACATTACAACGGATGGTAAAAGTATATACGGTTTAGATGTTTTTTCTTTACAGATACCTTTTGGTAAAATTGAAAACAATTCTTTTAGAACATATTCATCAGTTGACCTTAGAAGTGGCGAAACACAATTGCCTTTGGGTGTGTATAGGGTAGATACCTACAAAACAAAGCAAACAGATATAAATTTCACCGATGATGAGAGCCTTTTATATTGCTTGTGTCAGATTGTTTTGCAAAAAAGAATTGACTATGAAAATGCTGAAATACTAAATGCAGAGTATTCTTTTGAAACAGATAAACAGAGTTTTTGTTTAAAGCAAAAAATAAGCTGTATTGAAAATATAGCAGTGGAACAACCTTTAAATGTCGAAAATAATTAAAAAAACTAACACCTTTTCACAAAATATTCAAAAAATTTTAGTAGACATTTACAAAAAATATGATATACTTAAACTTGAATAATAATATTAAATTAAAAAGAGGGTAATTAAGTCGGAACAGATAATAAACGTTGACAGAATGGAACAAGCTGTAAGCCTTTTTGGTAGCTTTGATGAAAACATTCTTCTTATTGAAAAAGCCTTTAACGTTGATGTTATAAGCAGAGGTTCGGATATAAAAATTAACGGTGAGCCTGAAAACGTTTCAAAAGCTGTTAAAGCAATAAATGGTCTTTTGATGCTAATTAACAGGGGAGAGAGCCTTAACGAACAAAATGTAAGGTATGTTATATCTCTTGTTGATGACGGTAACGAGGATAAGCTTGTTACTATGTCAGGTGATTGTGTATGCATTACAAGTAAAGGCAAACCTGTTAAACCTAAAACATTAGGTCAGAAGAAGTATGTTGAATCTATAAAAAACAATACGATTGTCATTGGTGTAGGTCCTGCAGGTACAGGTAAAACCTACCTTGCAGTTGCTATGGCTGTAAATGCATTCAGAGCTAAAGAAGTTAACCGTATAATTCTCACAAGACCTGCCGGTGAAGCAGGTGAAAAGCTTGGCTTTTTGCCCGGTGATTTACAAAGCAAGGTTGACCCTTACTTAAGACCACTTTATGATGCTCTTTTCGATATGCTGGGTGCTGAAAATTTCAATAAATATCTCGAAAGGGGAAATATTGAGGTTGCACCACTTGCTTATATGAGAGGCAGAACTCTTGATGACAGCTTTATTATTCTTGACGAAGCACAGAACACAACCCCGGAGCAAATGAAAATGTTTTTGACCCGAATGGGCTTTAATTCAAAAGTTGTCGTTACCGGTGACGTTACCCAAATAGATCTTCCTGACGGTAAAAGGTCAGGCCTTGTAGAGGTAACAAAGATTCTCAAAAATATGGAGCAAATCGACATAGTTAAATTTACCGGACAAGACGTTGTAAGACACAAGCTTGTTCAGGATATTATAAGAGCTTATGAAAAATACGAGGAGGCAAAGAAAAGAAAATGAAAGAAAAAATTAAGGTAATTATTACAAACGACCAAAAAGCAATTAAGATTCCTACAGGCGTTCGTCTTCTTGTAAGACGTTGTTGTAATGCAGTGCTTACTTTTGAGAACTTTCAGGAGCCTGCCGAAATAAGTGTAACCTTTGTAGATGATGAACAGATTCATGAAATAAATAAGACTCACCGTGATATAGACAAGCCTACTGACGTTTTGTCATTCCCGTTAGGTGAAAATGGTGTTTACGATAAAAACTTAGATACGGGAGCTTGCCTGTTAGGTGATATAGTTATTTCTGTTGAAACAGCAGTAAGACAAGCTGAAGAATACGGCCACTCTTTACAGAGAGAAATAGGCTTTTTAACTGTCCATTCAATGCTTCACCTTTTAGGTTACGACCACGTTAATGGTGGTATTGAAGCTGTTTATATGAGAGAAAAGGAAGAACACGTACTTACAGAGTTAGGTCTTAAGAGAAATAATTCTTACTACATGGATTCCGAGGAGGAATAAAATATGAAAGACTTGAAGGGTCTTTTTAGAAGCTTTATTTATGCATTTAAAGGTATTTCCTGGATGCTTACCCACGAAAGAAATTTCAGAGTACATATAACCTGCCTTGTTTATATGTTTTACTATTTGTTAAGATATGATTTTTTTACCGTTACACGAACTGAATTTGCAATTCTTTTCCTTGCAAGTGGCCTTGTAATCGGTGGCGAAATGCTTAACACAGGTATTGAGAAGGCTGACGATTCAGTTTCGAAAGAAAAAAGAAAAACAATTGCAATTTCAAAAGACGTATCAGCAGGTGCAGTTCTTGTTTTTGCAATATTTGCCGTGCTTTGCGGTGTTTCAATTCTGTTTCAACCCGAAGCCTTTGCAGCTTTGTTCAATCACTACATACAGACACCAATAAACATTCTTTGGTTCGTTTTGAGTGTGGTTGTGGCAACCCTGTTTATTTTTATGTTTGATGTAAAAAAGTTAAAGAAAAAGGAAAATAAAGATGACTGAAAGAAAAACAGCTTTTATAGCTATTGTAGGCCGTCCCAATGTGGGCAAATCATCAATTCTTAATAATCTGTTAGGTCAGAAGGTGGCTATTGTTTCTTCAAAGCCACAGACCACAAGAACAAAAATAATGGGTGTTTTAACTGAGGGTGATACTCAGCTTGTATTTACAGATACACCCGGTTTCCATAAACCTAAAACAAAATTAGGCGAAAAAATGATAAAAGCCGTTGATGACAGTATCGGTGGCGTTGACAGTTGTCTTTTTGTCACTGAGTCAAAAGGTGAAATAAGAGATGCAGAGCTTGATTTACTTAAAAAGCTTAAAAGTGAAAAAATACCTGTCGTTCTTGCAATCAATAAAATCGATATGCTTCCTGATAAGCAAGATTTAATGACACGTATTATTGAGCTTACAAAGTTATTTGATTTCGAAGCAGTTGTTCCTGTTTGTGCCAGAGATGGTGACGGTATGAATGAGCTGAAGGATGAACTTTTTAAGCTCGCTGCCGAATCAGAATTTTTCTTCCCTGAAGATACTCTTACTGATCAGCCAGAAAGAGTTTTAGCAGCTGAAATGATAAGAGAAAAGCTCCTTCATAAATTAAATGATGAAATACCTCACGGTATCGCTGTTTCTATTGAACGTATGCGCGAACGTGAAGATAAACCCATAATAGATATTGAAGCAGTGATTTACTGCGAAAGAGAAAGCCATAAGGGTATTATCATAGGCAAAAAAGGTGCTATGTTAAAAGACGTTTCAACTAATGCCCGTCACGAGCTTGAACAGTTTTTTGATTGCAAAGTCAATTTGCAATGTTGGGTAAAGGTTAAAGAAGATTGGCGAAATCGCGAAGGATTAATCCACAATTTCGGTTTGGATTGATTTGGTAACTTTTTAAAGATCTTCTGTTTGTATAAAGATTTTTCTACCGAATAAAATATTACTGAAAGTGTTTGAGTAATATTTCGGTGGAGTGATTTTGATGGACGAAAATCAGCTTTGGCAAAAATTTTGTCAGGGTGGTAAAATTGCAGATTATCTTGAATATCGTAATTTTGTAAATATAAAATCTTCGGAGATGAAAAAGAGTGCTGAAAATAACTGCACCGGGTCTTGTAATAAGGGAACAGAGTATCGGTGAATCCGATAAGCTTATAACTGTGCTTACTGCAAAGTACGGTCTTGTTCGTGCGTTTTCAAGGGGTGCAAAAAAAGCAAAAAGCAAAAAAGGTGCTGCAACATCGCTTTTAGCATATTCAGACTTTACTTTTTCTAAGGTGAGAGACGCGTTTTCAGTTGAAGAAGCACTTGTAAAAGAAGTCTTTTTTGAATTACGTGAAGATGTCAGTAAAATGGCCCTTGCACAGTATTTTTGCGAGTTGGCATACGAATTCTGCGAAGAAGATTTTGAATCCGAAGAGATTCTCAGATTGTTTTTAAACTCTTTGTGGCTTTTAAAAAGTGGTAAAAAAACAGTTGCATTTATAAAGGCTGTTACCGAGTTGAGACTTATGTCTTTAAGTGGTTATATGCCTGCGTTGGTTGCTTGTGACAGATGTGGCAAATATGAAACTGACACAATGTTCTTTTCGTCTGAAAGTGGTAAGCTTTATTGCGAAAACTGTAAACCACCTGAGATGTGTCGTGAAATAAATTCTGCTGTTGTCCAAGCTATGAGATACGTAACCTTGTCGGATTTCAATAAAATATTTTCTTTTACTTTGACAGGTGATTCTCTTAAAGTTTTTTGCGATTTAAGTGAGGATTACCTTTTACATAAAACTCAACGAAAATTTAAAACACTTGAGTTTTATCGTGTTATTGAGGATTAACTATGAATAAGCATTTAAAAGCACTTGAATTTGATAAAGTTTTAGAGCTACTCTCAAAAAGGGCGTGTAACGACGATGCTCGTGAGGGTATTCTTTCTTTGCGTCCTGAAACAAAAGAGTCAGAGGCTCAAAGACTTCTTGGAATGACTGAAGATGCCTACATACTTTTAGCAAAATACGGTGGACCGTCTTTTGGTGGACTTAAAAATGTCAGTAACTCTTTGGCAAGGGCAGCTGCAGGTGGCGTTCTTTCTATGAAAGAGCTTCTCGATATAGGTAGCACAGTACGTACCATAAGGTGTATAAGCGAATGGCGTGCTAACAGTGGTCAGGATGAAAGAAGTATAGATATTTACTTTAATTCACTTATGCCCAACAAATATCTAGAAGAAAGAATTTTCAGTGCCATTCTTACAGAAGAAGATATGAGTGATAATGCATCACCCGAATTAGCATCTATAAGAAGGCAGATTAAAAATAAAGAAAACAGCGTACGTGAACAGCTTGAAAGGCTTATACGTTCCCAAAGCTTGAAAGCCGTATTACAGGATGCAATTATTACCCAAAGAAACGGCAGATATGTTGTACCTGTTAAAAATGAACACAGAAACGCAGTTTCAGGCCTTGTTCACGATACATCTTCAACGGGTGCAACAGTATTTATTGAGCCTGCAGGCGTTGTTGAAGCAAATAACGATATAAGAGTTTTAAAGGGCAAGGAAGTACAGGAGATTGAGAGAATTTTATATGAGCTTTCTGTTCTTGCCGGTGGCTTTCTTGATGAAATTAAGGGGAGCTACGAGTGTGCAGTAGAGCTTAATATTATCTTCTGTAAAGCCCATCTTGCTTATGATATGAAAGCAACAGTGCCTGTTCTTAACAGTAAGGGCATAACCGAGCTTAACAAAGCCCGTCATCCGTTGATTGATCCTAAAAAGGTTGTGGCAACTGATATACGTCTGGGCTCGGATTTTGATACTCTTGTTATAACCGGTCCTAATACGGGTGGTAAAACTGTTGCTATAAAAACAATAGGTCTTTTATCGGCTATGGCAGCAACGGGACTTATGATTCCTGCTGCAGATGAAAGTAAAGTAAGCGTTTATGACAACATTCTTGTTGATATTGGTGATGAGCAAAGTATTGAACAGTCACTTTCAACCTTCTCATCACATATGGTTAATATTGTTAATATTTTAAAGGTAGCAAACGATAAATCACTTGCACTTATAGATGAATTGGGGGCAGGAACAGACCCGGTTGAGGGTGCTGCACTTGCTATGGCAATTCTTGAAGAGCTTCATAAAAAAGGTGCTAAAATTGCAGCTACTACACATTATGCCGAGCTTAAAGCATATGCTTTACAAACACCAAGAGTTGAAAATGGCTCTTGTGAATTTGACGTAAACAGTTTAAGACCTACCTATAGACTTCTGATTGGTATTCCCGGTCGCTCAAATGCTTTTGCAATATCTGAAAGATTAGGTATTGAAAAAAGTATAATTGACAGGGCAGGGGAGCTTGTTTCTTCAGAAAGTGTACGTTTTGAAGATGTTGTTGACCTTCTTGAAAAAAGCCGTCTTGAAATGGAAGGTGAGCATTCAAAAGCAAAAGAAATAACAAAAGCAGCAAAAGAAGAAAAAGAAAAAGCAGCACAGCTTCTTACCGATACACAATCAAAAATCGACCGTGAGCTTGAAAATGCCCGTGGTGAAGCATTAAGAATAGTTGAACGTGCAAAAAGAGAAGCAAATGCACTTCTTAACGAAGTTGAAAAGCTAAAAAAAGAAGCTAAGCAAACTAAAGATGCTGCCGAACTTGCAAGAAGAGCAAAAAGTGCAGTCAATGCTCATCTTAACTCTATCAACGATACAGTTAACCCTGTTTTCAATACGATGGACGATGATGAAGATTATGTGCTTCCGAGAGAATTACAGATAGGTGATACTGTTTTTTGTAAAACGATAGGTAAAAATGCAACAATTACAGCCCTTAAGGATAAAAAAGGCACAGTTGAAATTGCTGCAGGTATGCTTAAAATGAGAGTTAAAGAAGATTCTTTAAGGCTTATTGAAAAAACTAAAGAAAAGGATAATAAAAAGAAAACCCAGGTTTCAACAACAAGGGTTTCGGGTACAAGTAAGGCAACAATGCAAATTAACAATCGTTGTGATTTACGTGGTCTGATGGTTGATGAAGCAATAATTGTCCTTGACAGATTTTTAGACGATCTTCTTCGTTCGGGTCTTACGGAATGCACAATTATTCACGGAAAAGGAACAGGCGCTTTAAGAGCAGGTGTTACACAGTTTTTAAAATCTGACCCAAGAATAAGAACGTTCCGTTTAGGTACATTCGGCGAGGGGGAGAATGGCGTTACAATTGCCGAAATCAAGTAAAACAAATTAATATATAAATCAATATACAAAAAATCAAGGATAGTATATTCATTACGGAATATACTATCCTTTAATTTATATTTGTTGCTTAAGCGAATGTGTCTGCCTTTGTGCTGCCACAAGATTTGCATAAATACCACCCATTGAAACAAGTGCTTCATGAGTGCCTACCTCTGCAATTCTGCCTTTTTCAATTACTACAAGACGGTCAGCGTTTTTTAGTGTAGCTAATCTGTGGGCGATTGCAATAGTTGTTCTACCTTCAATAAGTCTTGCTAAAGCTTCCTGAATTTTGATTTCAGTTTCAGGGTCAAGTGAGCTTGTTGCTTCGTCAAGAATAAGTATTTTCGGATTTTTAAGAATTGCCCTTGCAATACTTACCCTTTGTCTTTCACCACCTGAAAGTGAGTGGCCGTTTTCACCGATTATAGTGTTATATCCGTCAGGAAGTTTCACAATAAATTCATGGGCGTTAGCTGCTTTTGCTGCTGCAATAACCTCGTCAAGAGTTGCATCGGGTCGGGCGTAGGCAATATTATCAAAAATAGAGCCTGAGAAAAGGTATGTTTCCTGAAATACTACGCCAATATTCTTACGTAATTCATCCTGTGGTATGTTTCTTATGTCTACACCGTCAATTGTAATTTTACCTAAAGACGGGTCGTAAAGTCTCATACAAAGGTTTATCATTGTAGATTTACCTGCACCCGAATGACCTACAAGACCTATCATTTCACCTGAATCAATATGAAGGTTTATGTTTTTTAGTACAGGCTCGTATGATTTATATCCGAAGGTAACACCTTTAAAATCTATTGCCCCTGCCGGGTTAAGATTTTCAGGGTTTTCGGTTGATACCATCTGTGATTCTTCGTCAAGGATCTCGTAAATTTTAACAAGACTTGTAGCACAGTCGGCAACTCTTCGCGGAAAAAGAGACATCCAACGAAGTGGAGCGTATAAAAATGCAAGGTATAAGTTAAAGCGTGTAAGCTCACCTAAAGTTAGTGTGCCGTCAAGAACCATTTTACCACCGATAAGAAGTACAAGAAATTCACCTAAAGCCATAAAGTTACCAACCAAGGGGAAGGTAACTGCCCAGTATTTTTCATTGGAAGAACTTACTTCGGCTAATTTTTGTGAAACTTTTGAGAATTTATCAATTTCTCTTTCTTCGTTACCGAAAGATTTTACAACTCGTATACCCTTTATAATATCGTGGAGAATAGAAGTTGCTTTTGAGTCAACTCGCCATTGTTTGTGATATCTTACTCTTGTCTGGTGCCTGAACATTGACATAAACAAAACACCTATAGGAATAGGGACAATTACAGCCAGTGTCAGTGGTACATTAGTAAAGAAAAGAATAGTTAAAATAACTGTGAACATTATAATCTGTTCAATTAAATATCTTCCTTGCTGATTGAAGAAATCTTTGACTCTTTCAGTATCTTTTGTAACACGGTGTATAAGGTTACCTGCAGTTTTGCCTGACATAGATGAAAGTGAAAGCTCCTGGATTTTACCATAAACCAATTTTCTTAAATCCTTTGAAAATTGTGATCCTACTTTTATAGAAATACGGGCACTAAAAATGTTTATGATTTTTGATAAGGCAAAAGTCAGACTCATCAGTAATGCAATTACAATAACGCCTGTGGTACGTGATTGAAAATAGGGGGTAGCATCTTTAACAGGTACAAGATAGTGGTCGATAAGAATTGAGTTAAATAACGGCATAATTGCAGAAAGTATATTGGCAACCGTTAAAAGAATACCCGAAAATGCAACAGATTTTACGTAAGGCTTAAAATAAGTGAAAGCACGTGAAAAAACGTAAGATTTTTTTACACAGAAAAGACACACATTCATACCTCTTGGGTAATGTCGGTGACATTTAGGGCAAATAGGCAAATCATCAGTGCTCATTTCTAAAAGCTCTTTGCTTTCATAGTAATGGTTAATAACCTTTACAAGTTCACCGATTTCACCGACATAGCTCATTGAAAAACGGCATATTGTTATATTATCGCTACCATCATCAGCTGCACCGTGTGGTTTTAATTCTAATTTGCCACATCCTACGTCAGTTAACTGTACTGCTTCGCAAAATTCATTTATATTAAATTTTTCTTCTTTGCCCTCAAGAGTTTTTGTGAGAATGCCATCACGTAACGTGAGACTGCCTTCACAAACGTATCCTTCGGGTGAAATATCAAAATGTACAGTAGAAATATTCATAATATCAATATAAATAAGGCTCTAAAAGACGTCTGCTTTTTTGTTCTATCTTTTCGTATTCGGGAATGATGTATCTGTTACCGTCAACATCAAAAATCAAAAGGGTGTTTTCACTTGAAAAACGAAGGTTACGTGTTAAATCACGTACGGTAAAGCTTTTGTCTTTGCCATCTATAACGGTTTCAAAATAAAAATGACCCATTCTTTCTTTTATGCTTTTAACAGATGAAACTGTAGGACAATAGTATCTGTTTTCAAGCTCTTTAACACAGGCGGAATAAGAAACTTCATCTAAATTTTTTAAGTCCTTGATAATACCTATTTCGTTGTTTTCAATATCCTGAACGCAGATATATTCTTCTTTAAGTGAATAAGGGTAGCTTCTTATAAGCTTCACCCTACCTTTGTTTTCACTGCTTAAAGTGAGGGTAATAAATCCGTTTTTGTTAAAAGAAAAGCTGCATTCTTTTGGATTTAAAAATTCAATAGAGAGCTTGTTATCAGTCATTTTTTTCTCCCTCCGTTTCATTATCTTCTTCGATACCTATAAAACGAAGTGCTTCTTCCTGAAGCTTAAACATTTTGTAGTAGGCACCTTTTTTATCCATTAGTTCTTTATATGAACCAAACTCAATACATTCACCGTCGTCAATAACTGCAAGCTTGTCAGCATCACGAAGTGTAGAAAGTCTGTGTGCAATAGCAATAGTTGTTCTTCCTTCTTTAAGTTCTGAAAGTGAATTCTGGATATTTCTTTCTGTTTCGGTATCCATAGCTGCAGTAGCTTCGTCAAGAATAAGTATTTTAGGATTCTGTATTATTGTACGGGCTATTGAAATACGTTGCCTTTCACCACCTGAAAGGTCCTGACCACCTGAGCCTACCCAGGTTTCGTAGCCGTCAGGTAATTTCGAAATAAATCCGTGAGCTGAAGCAGCTTTTGCAGCAGCAATAACCTCATCGTTTGTGGCATCAGGTCTTGCGTATCTTATGTTATCGGCAATAGTACCCATAAAGAGATAAATATCCTGTGAGACTATACCTATATTCTGTCTGAGTTGCTTTGAAGACAAATCTTTTACGTCAACACCATCTATTTTAACAACGCCTTCTTTAGGATCGTAAAGACGAGCAATAAGGTTTGAAATGGTTGTTTTTCCTGCACCTGTTTTACCAACCATACCAAGCATTTCACCGGCCTCTATTTTTAAGGAAAGGTTCTTAATAATAGGGTGTGCAGGCTCGTATTCAAATTGGAGTTCGTTTATTTCAACAGAGCCTTTAAAATCTTCAAGAATAACAGGGTTTTCCTTGTCTTTGATATCGGGTTCAGTGTCCATGATTTCAAAAACACGTTGAGCAGAGTCAACACATCTTGCCCACCAGTTTGTTACCCAAGATAAAAACTCTATAGGGGCCTGAAGCATACCAAGGTAGACAACAAAGGTGAGAAGCTCACCAACCGTAAGCTCGTTTGTGTTAATACAAAGCACACCACCGTAGCCTAAAACAACCACACCTAATAGGTACACAAAAATCGAAAGAATCGGGAATACAGTGTTTTCGGCATTTTCTGCACGTATTTCAGATTTCATAAGTCTGTCACTTATTTTGCCGAAAGAAGTTAATTCGTCGTCTTCTTTTGAAAAGGCTTTTATAATCCTGTGACCGTTTATGTTATCGCTTACTTTTGAAGTGAGTAAGGAGTTCTGTACCCATACTTTGTGGTGAAGCTTTCTGAAAACTTTACTGAAAACAGGGTATAAAACAAAGATAATAGCTGCAGCAAATATTATCATAAGTGTAAGCTTTGCACTTGTTAAGAACATTATTACAATAATACCGGTAACGGTTATTATGTTTGAAATTAGATAAGGGAAACCGTCGACAAAGAACCAATAAATGTTGTTAGAGTCCCTTGTAACACGTTCCATAAGTGAGCCTGTTTGCTTGTGGGTATAAAAGCCTACCGAAAGCTTCTGCATGGCTTTGAATATTTTAATTTTTATGCTGTAAATAACACCGGGTAAAATGCCTGCAACGATATATTGATAGCAAAGTGTAAAAAGCTGGTTGGCAAGTTTTATTAAGACAATAGTGCCAACTACAGTTAAAAGAGCTTTTATAAGTGCATCGTAAGACAGGGGATTGCCAACGTTAAGAACTTCATCATAAAGCTTTTGTGTGCTGAATTGGGGAAGAATTAGGTTGAAGCCTGAACTTACAAGCACAGCAAAAATCATAAATATCATTTTATATTTAACGTCACCAAAGAATGAAAAAAGTCTTTTTACGGTGGAACGTTTGTCAACACAGTCTTTACAGAATCTCATACCGGGTGGCACAGGTGCACCACATTTTATACAGACTTTGTCAGTGGCATTTAAAATATATTGTGTGTAATCCTTACCGTCTTTAAATGCTTTGAAAATTTTCCTGAAAAGATCGGCTTTTTCAAGAAGACCAATTGTAAAAAAAGCTAACGAATAGTATTCGTTATTGAAAGAATAAGTCAATTGGCCTGTTGCTAAATACTGTTCCGCAAAAATTTCATCAATCTCGTCAATAGGTGTGCTTGAAAGTTTTAAAAGCTCCGGTTTTATTTCAGGTGCTTTCTCTTTTTTCTTGGCTTTCTTTTTGTTTGGCTTAATTTCAGGCTCCTTGAATTCTGCAACGTACAAGCCTTTTTCATCAAAACAAACATAAACATCTGCGAAATTATCACAGCTGTTCATATCTGCCTTGAAGGTGTATATTAAATTATCTGTTGCCAGACCATTTTCGTTGAGAATATCTTTTATCGGCTCAGGTAATTGTCCCGAGGGGGTGAAAACGGGGCGTGGCTTTTTTTTAAGATGTAGCTTAAAAAGCACTTTATCAACAATTTTCATAAAAGCTCCCGAATTGATTGTAAAAGCAATCAACCATATATATTAATTAAAAATCTACCCTATATTTTACCATAGTATAAAACAAATCGCAATATTTGTTTTATTATAAAAAGCTATGGTGTAACAATTAACAATTTATTAACATATAGAGGATAAAATAATTAATTATTAAGTTCTTCCTTTGTGCAAATGTCCATAATTTTAAATTTATGTTAAAAATTGTTTTTTGTGAATTGACATTCACTACTGTTTTTGCTATAATTTATTCGATAAATTAACATAGGGGAGTAAGGGTAAAAATCAAAAATATCCCTTTCGTTGATGATATTAATTTTGTGAAATATTGTAAGTTTTTTGTTTTTTCACTTCAAAGTTTGCATTAACTTAGCGAATTTAATTTGAATATAATTTGAATGACAAGGAGATTAAAGGTTTATGGCTGTAAAAAGTATTACAAGATTTGGTATCCAGAGAAAAATCGTTGCTAATATGACAACCGAAAGCTGGCAGAATATCCCCCACGTTAGTTATTTATATGAGCCTGACGTTACAGACTTTTTAGCAAAATTTAAAGTATTTCAGGCAGAATGCGGTTACGAGGTAAAACCTACCTTTAACGCAGTACTTCTTAAAGCTATTGCTGAAGCTATTGAGGTTGACCCCGTTATAAACGCTCATATTCATTATGAAAGAGGTCTTGTCAGAGGTAAGGTTACTGTTTTTGATAACATTGATATTTCAGTTCCGTGGACTCTTCCTGATGGTAATATGATGACAATCACAATGAAAGATATGGGTAACAAAACCCTTAAAGAGATTGCAGAGTATCAGGCTGACATTAATCGCAGACTTGAAAAAACAAATCTTACTGAAGCTCTTTATTCAGTATCCTTCCACGATACAGTTGAAAAACTTAAAAAAGGTCACCTCCTTAAAGCTATAAAAAGACTTTATGGTGCTAATACTAACCCTAATCACAAAATTAGACGTCTTAAAGGCGAGGAGAAAAAAGCATATAACGCCATTCCTGAAACAGATAGGATTACACGTAACGACCTTAAACAAGGTACTATTACTATTTCAAACATTGGTGCAGATTCAAGAGGTCTTGCAGGTGAATGTGCAATGCTTATGGTTATTCCACCTCAGATTTGCGCTATCGGTATAGGTGCTATGCAGAGAAGACCTGTTGTTGTGAAAAATGAAAAAGGGGAAGAAGAAATTGTAATCAGAACAATTCTTCCTATGAACATTTGCTTTGACCACAGAGCACTTGATTTCGGCGAAGTAAGACCATTCCTCACAAAACTTCAAGAGATTTTTGAAAATCCTGAAATGATTCTTAATCACAACGCTTAATTTACATATTTTGCGACTACCGTATGGTGGTCGCATTTTTTGTTGAATATATTATTTTTTATGTTATAATCAGGGTATAAATTAACGGAGTTGAGTTTATGGATTTCAATATATATATGCCTACAAGAATTATTGGCGGTAAAAACTGTGTTTTAAATAACGGCAATGTTTTTTCGTCTTATGGTAAAAAATGCCTCATTGTTACGAGCAAATCAGGTGCTGTTAAAAGTGGTGCCTTAGCAGATGTTTTTCAAGTGCTCAAAGAAGAAAATGTTTCATATATCATTTTTGATGAAATAACCGAAAATCCTCTTGCTTCTGATTGTATCGAAGCAGGTCAGATAGCGAGAAATTTCAATGCTGATTTTATCATTGGTATAGGTGGTGGCTCACCCCTTGATGCTTCAAAGGCTATTGCTATTTGTGCTAAGAATCCCGGATACGATATTGAAGGGCTTTATAACAGAAGTATTCCTTCAGAAGCTTTGCCACTTATTCTTATCGGTACTACGAGTGGTACCGGTAGTGAAGTAACGGGGGTAAGTGTTTTAACTAACGATAAAACTATGATGAAAAAAAGTATTTCAGGTATAGATTGTTATGCAGCAGTTTCCTTCCTCGACCCAAGATATACGTATTCTATGCCTTATAATGTTACGGTTACAACTGTGCTTGATGCATTTGCTCACGCAGTCGAGGGTTGGTTCTCGCTTAAATGTACCGATTTACCAAAAAAATATGCCGAAATGGCTTTGCCTTATATTTTTGAAGGATTAAAATATCTCTATTATGAAAAAGACTTGCCGGATAAAAGAATGAGAGACGAGCTCTATTACGCATCTGTTTATGCAGGTCTTACTCTCAATGTGTGTGGAACTGCTTTTCCACATACGGTAGGTTACATCCTTACAGAAGAATTTAATATTCCCCACGGTAGAGCTTGTACGGCATTTTTCTCTACATTTTTAGAAAAAGCAAAAGCAAATGCTCCTCAAAAAGTTCAGCAACTTTTAGATTTGTTGAAGTGTGACGAGAAAACTCTTTTAGAAATTATTGGTGGTTTAACGGACGTCAAAGATTTAGGTGCAACTGATGAAGAAATAGAAAAATGGTGTTCACGTTGGGGTGTAGTAAAGAATTTTTTGAATACTCCCGGTGGCTTTAATAACGAAGAGGCAAAAGCTGCAATAAAGAAACTTTCATAAAACAGTAGAAAAAAATTGTATTGTATGATATAATTATTAGTTGGAAGTATAAATCGTTATGATTAAAGGAGTCAATTATGAAAA
>JAZOSL010000092.1:0-21288 GCA_045657085.1 Acutalibacteraceae bacterium
TGATAGAAGCCACCGTAATATTCGCAAAGACCTGTATAGTTCCAATTGATTGTACCATTTTCAACGTAATACCATACATCATAATAATTAGTAAGCGTTGTCACCGACCAATCAAGAACACCATTTGTCACGTAGTACCATGTGTCATCATAGAAAGTAAGACCGGTGTAATCCCAATTAATCTTACCATTTTCAACGTAATACCACACATCATAATAATTAGTAAGCGTTGTCACCGACCAATCAAGAACGCCATTTGTCACGTAGTACCATACACCACCATAGAACGTAAGACCTGTATAGCCGGTGGTATATACACCATTTTCAACGTAGTACCAACCACCATTATATTGTGATAAGCCAGTGTAATTCCAATCGAGTACACCATTTACTATATGATAAAAGCCACCGTAATGTTCACAAAGACCTGTGTAATCAAAATTAACCTTACAATTCTCAATATAATACCAAATGTTGTCATAGTTTATAAGACCTTTATAACTCCAATCGAGTCTACCACTTTTCACGTAGTAATAAGAATCGTTGTATTCGCAAAAACCTGTATAACCGAAATCAATAGCACCATTAGCAATATAATAATAAACTCCGTTATCACAGATAAGACCTGTATAGTCGGTTCTTACAATACCCTTTTCAACGTAATAAACCAATTGTCCCATTTTTACTAAGCCGGTAAAATCACCTGCGAAATCGTTACCTATGTAGTAATAAAAAATACCATTGATATCAACGAATCTTGGGATACCTTTTGTTTTAACTTTTAAAACTGCGTTTTCAACAATGTCAAAAGTACAGACACCATTTTCATCGGGAGTGTAAGCTGTATCACCGTTTATATCTGATACGATTACATAGTCAATTTCATAGTTTCCTTCAGCTTTTATATTATATGTAAGAGAATGCTGATGACCATCATACCATCTGGCACCTGTGTTTTTAAATTCATCTATAAAAATAGCATCATTTTCAGGGGAAGATGTCAGAATTGAATTACTGTCGCTTTCAACAGAAAACGAAAAGAATTCACCAAATTCGGAATATAAAACACCATCAACTATTCTATAATCGATTGTTTTATATTCTAATATCTTCCAACCATCGGCTGTATTTTTAAGAGTAAGTAAAACATTTTCTATATATGCTACGGGATTTTCACCGACGAACATAAAATCTTTGCCGATAATAAGCTCTCCTAATGAGTCCGGGTCTATATACTCAACAACTGCACCTGAAACCCAGATATACTCATTTTCGCTATAGTAATGTAAAGGAATCCAGTCTATATTTTCCTGAACGTCCAATTCTTCAGACCATGTTACTATTCCTGCTTCTTCATCGTAAAGATTATTCTCTCTCAAATAATCAAGCATATCGTTATGATAAGCAAAATTACGATCTACGGCAGAAATAAAATCGTCATAGCCAACTGAATAAGAATCAGTTGTTTCGTTATAGTATCTGTCAAATGCACCAATTGTTTGTAAATATATTATAGCAACGTCACCGGGAACCGGTTGTGCATCAACTTCATCTGTATAATAAAAATACTTGTCACCAAAAGTAACAGGACCAATATCTTTAAAAACATTTTCAGCAAAAGCCTGATTATCGGTAGTTGCTGCAGAAGCACTTAAAGTAAGAACTAACGCTACAAAAACCACAGTAAATAAAGTGAATGCGAATTTAAATTTCTTCATAACAACACTCCTTTTATTAAAAGCAAACAACTTTGCTACAAATTATTATAGCAAAGTTGTTCAAAATAATCAATAATATTTTATTAGTGCAATTAACAAGATTATTTAGTCATTTTCTCCTGTTTTACTTTATGGTCAATAACGTGACGAGATTTGAGCTCATTCATAATATCATCAACAGAAATACCCATTTCAATCATAAGCACAAGCACGTGATACATTAAATCAGAAATTTCATAAATTGTTTCTGCTTTGTCATCAGCTTTACCTGCGATTATAACCTCGGTGCATTCTTCACCGACTTTTTTAAGAATTTTATCAATACCCTTTTGGAAAAGGTATGTAGTATATGAGCCTTCTTTAGGGTCAAGCTTTCTTCCTTCAATTGTATCAACAAGGCTTTGCACAGTAAATTTTGGAGCAATTTCATCATTTTCAAAAACAGTATTAAAGAAGCAGGTATCTTCACCTGTATGGCAAGCAGGGCCGTCTTTTTTCACTTTAACTGTAAGAGCATCCATATCACAATCAGCTACGATGCTCACAATGTGCTGATAATTTCCGCTTGTTTCCCCTTTAAGCCAAAGTTCTTGTCTTGAACGACTCCAGAAACAAGTAAGCTTTTTCTCAAGAGATATTTTAAGACTTTCTTTGTTCATATATGCAAGAGTAAGAACCTTATCTGTTTCATCATCAACAACTATTGCAGGGATAAGACCTTTTTCATCAAATTTAAGTTTTTCAATATCAAACATTTTTATAACCTCACCGTAATATTATTATCCTTAAGAGTTTTTTTCAAAGCATCAATAGCAACTTCACCATAATGAAATATAGATGCTGCAAGACCGGCACTAACACCGGGAACGGTATTGAATAAATCAACAAAATCCTGCTGTCCCCCTGCACCACCCGAAGCAATTACAGGAACATTTACTATTTCGCAAACAGCTTTCAGCATTTCAATATCAAACCCTTTTTTAACACCGTCGGTATCTATTGAGTTCACAACAATTTCACCCGCACCGTTATTTACACCTTGCTTTATCCATTCCAATGCATCAAGACCTGTGTTTTCTCTGCCACCTTTTGCAAAAACGCAGAACTTTCCGTCTACCCTTTTTACATCCACCGACAAAACAACACATTGGTCGCCGTATTTCTCAGCAGCTGCCTTTATTAAACCAGGATTTTTTATAGCACCTGAATTGACACTTACTTTATCGGCACCACATTTTAAAACTCTGTCAAAATCGTCAAGAGTATTTATGCCACCACCAACAGTAAGTGGTATAAATACTTTTGATGCTGTTTCTTTTAAAATATCGGTAAAAAGCTGTCTGCCGTCTGACGAAGCTGTAATATCATAAAAAACAAGCTCATCTGCACCGTGAGAACTGTAATACTCAGCAAGCTGAACAGGTGAAGATATTTCATTTAAATCTTTAAAATTTGTTCCTTTTACAACTGTTCCGTTTCTTACGTCAAGGCAAGGTATGATTCTTTTAGTTATCATTTTACCGCCTCCAGAGCATCACTTATTTTTATAGCACCTGTATAATATGCTTTACCTATAATAGCACCAAATATATTCATATCATTAAGTGCATTTATATCGTCAAGTGACGATACACCACCTGAAGCTATAATATTAACGTTAAATTTTTGTGATAGCTCTTTGTAAAGCTGACGGTTAGTCCCTTGCATTGCACCATCCTTTGAAATATCGGTACAAATAACTGTTGAAACCCCAATTTTTTCTAACTTCTCGAAAAATTCGAAAGTACTGTATTCTGATTTTTCAACCCAACCTTTAATTGCAACCTTACCATCTTTAATATCGGCACCAACGGCTATTTTATCACCATAAGTTTTAACGGCTTCAATTAAAAATGCTTCATCAGTTACTGCTGCAGTACCAAGAATAACTCTTGCAACACCGGCATCAAGGTAAGCTTTCACAGTATCCATTGAACGAATACCACCACCCACCTCAACATTAAGAGAAGTGTTTTTAACAAAGCCTTTTATTATTTCAATATTAGGTGTGCCCCCGTCACGGGCACCTTCAAGGTCTACTGTGTGAAGCTCTGTAGCACCCTGGCTCTCAAAATCCTTTGCAATTTCAATAGGATTTTCAGAATATACGGTAACTGCATTATAGTCACCTTTTAAAAGCCTTACGGCTTTACCTTCGTATAAATCTATTGCAGGAAAAATTTTCATTTTTAGCTCCTATATTTCACAAAATGCTTTAAGTATTTTAAGTCCAACATCACCACTTTTTTCGGGGTGGAATTGACAACCGTATACGTTATTTTTTGCAACAGCAGCAGTAATGTCTGCACCGTATTCGGCTGAGGCAATCAATGCTTCATCACAATCCACTCCGAAATATGAATGAACAAAATAAACACAATCGCCCTCGTTTATGTATTTGAATAATTCATTTTTACCATTATGGAAACGCAAAGCATTCCAACCCATATGGGGAATATCTAAATATTCAGGGATTTTACCTTTAAGAGGAACAATTTCACCCTTTATAAGACCTAACCCCTCGTATTCACCATATTCATAACTCTTATCGAAAAGCATCTGCATACCAAGGCAAATACCCATTAATGGTTTTCCTTTCTCGGCTTCATCAATAACAACCTGAAAAAGTCCACTTTCACGAAGCTTTTTAACAGCATCACCGAACGCCCCTACACCGGGAAGAATTATTCTTTCGGCATTTTTTATTGTTTCAACATCACTTGTAACTACGTTTTCAACACCAATTTTATTTAAAGAGCATTGTAAGGAAAATAAGTTACCTACACCGTAATCGATTATCGCTAGCATCAGAGAACTCCTTTTGATGATGGAATTTCGTTTTTAATTGTTTCATCAATTGCGACAGCCTTTTTCAGCGTTCTTGCAACTGATTTAAAAGTACCTTCTACAATGTGATGGCTATTTATACCATCAAGTCGACGGATATGAAGTGTTATACAAGAGTTAAACGCAAAAGCAACAAAAAATTCGCGTAAAAGCTCTGTATCAAAATCACCAACCATAGCTGCTGGTATTTTCATTCTGTATTTAAGATAAGGTCTGCCTGAAATATCAACAGCTGTCATTATCAAAGCTTCATCCATAGGAAGAATTGTGCTACCATAACGGTGAATTCCCCTCTTATCACCTAAAGCCTCTTTAAAAGCCTGACCGAGAGCAATACCAATATCTTCAGTTGTGTGGTGACCGTCAACTTCAATATCACCTTTACATTTAACTGTTAAATCAAATCTTGAATGCTTGGCAAACAATATAAGCATATGGTCAAAAAAGCCTATACCAGAATCGATATCACACTGACCAGTACCATCAAGATTTAGTTTTACATAAACATCTGTTTCAGCAGTTGTTCTTTTTACTTCTGCAACTCGCATTTAAACATTCTCCCTAATAATTCCGTTAATTTTCTCAACAAGCACCTGCATTTGTTCAGGTGTACCTATTGTGATTCTGTTATAGTCCTTTATCCTTGGTGAAGTGAAATGACGAACAAGAACACCTTGTTCTTTCAATTTAAGATAAAGCTTTTCACCGTCCATTTTATCATTCTTTGCAAAAATGAAATTTGCTTTCGACGGTAAAACTTCAAAACCTGATTTTTGTAATTCGTTAACCGTCCATTCCCTTGTTTCTATAATTTTTTTGCAATTATCGTCATAATAGCTTTGTGAATCAACAGTTGCTTCACCTGCAACAAGTGTAAGACGGTTAATATTATAAGGGTTAGTTGAATAACGAAGCTTGTGTAAATCGTTAATTATTGCTTCGCTGCCAATAGCAAAGCCTAAACGGGCACCTGCCATTGAACGTGATTTTGAAAAGGTTTGAACAACAAGAAGATTATCATACTTTTTGACAAGTGATGAAGCACTTTCGCCACCAAAATCCACATATGCTTCATCAATTACTACAACATTTTCGGGATTTGATTCAATAACCATTTCAATATCTGCTAAGCTTAACGAAAGCCCTGTAGGTGCATTAGGATTAGCTATAAATACGCCGCCATCCACACCACAGAATTTTTTTGCATCGATTGAAAAATCACTTTCAAGTGGGATTTCAGTATAATCTGAACAATGCAAATTAGCAAACACGCTGTAAAAGCCATAAGTAATATCGGCAAAATAAGATTTTCTGCCGTTAGCACAATAAGCCATAAAAGCAAAGTTTAAAATATCATCAGAGCCATTAGCAAGAAAAATGTTTTTACTATCCACACCGTAAAGATCTGCAAGTTTTTTTGTTAAAACTCTGCCGTCAGGGTCAGGATAAAGCCTTAAAAGCTCAACCTGACTTTTATTGACTGCTTCAAGAGTTTCTTTACTTGGTGGATATGGTGACTCGTTTGTATTTAATTTAATATATTTTTTATCTTGGGGTTGTTCACCGGGAACGTAAGCCGCAAGACTACTGTAACGTGAATCAAGGAATTTACTCATTAAATTATTTCTCCAGTCTTATGCTTACACTTTTTCCGTGAGCCTGAAGCCCCTCTTCGTTAGCAAAACGAACAACCTTACTGCCAATTTCATTAAGTGCATCCTTACTGAAATAAGAAAACTGTGTTTTCTTAACGAAATCGTCAACAGAAAGCGGACTCGAAAAACGTGCTGTACCACTTGTAGGTAAGGTATGGTTAGGTCCTGCAAAATAATCACCTAAAGCTTCAGGACAATTTTTGCCTAAGAAAACTGAACCTGCATGTTTTACAAGTCCAAGATATTCAAAAGGATTATCAACACAAATTTCGAGATGCTCAGGTGCTAATATATTTGACGTTTCAAGAGCTTCTTCAAGAGAATCTGTAATAATAATTTTACCGTTTGTATCAATTGAGCAACGGGCAATTTCTTCACGTGGTAAAAGTGGAATCTGTTTTTCAAGTTCTTCGCTTACTTTACTTGCAAATTCTTCACAATTTGTAATAAGAACTGCTGTTGCCATTTTATCGTGTTCTGCCTGAGAAAGTAAATCAGCAGCAATATGAGCCGGGTTATTTGTTCCATCGGCAACAACTAGAATTTCACTTGGTCCTGCTATCATATCAATATCAACAGTACCGAAAACCTGTTTTTTAGCCTCAGCAACAAAAGCATTACCCGGACCAACTATTTTATCTACTTTCGGCACACTCTCGGTACCGTAAGCAAGAGCTGCAACAGCCTGTGCACCACCGATTTTAAATATTCTGTCCACCCCTGCTATTGAAGCAGCAGCAAGAATAACAGGCTTTATTTCCCCTTCTTTTGCAGGTGTAACCATAACGATTTCACTACAGCCTGCTATTTTAGCAGGAACACAGTTCATAAGAACTGATGACGGATAAGATGCTGTACCACCGGGCACATAAAGACCTACCTTTTCAATAGGCATTACCTTCTGACCGATAACAACACCGTCTTTTTCGTTTATAAGAAAGCTGTTGCTTACTTGTCTTGAATGGAAAGCGGTAATATTTTCTTTTGCCTCTTTAAGAATATTTATTAATTCTTCGTCAACCTGAGCAAATGCGACCTCAATTTCTTCTTTTGTAACTTCAAGAACGTCGTCAACTGCACCGTCAAATTTTTTAGAATATTCTATAAGAGCTTTATCACCGTTGGCTCTTACATTTTTAATAATATCCGTAACAATACCTTCGACATCAATTGTCTGTTCGCTTCTTTCAAGTATCTGTTCGGTTGTTATTTCGTTTCTTTTATATATTTTAATCACTGTTTGTCCCTCACAATTATTTCTAAAGCCGATTTAAGTTTATCAACAGTTTCAGAGTTGAATTTATAGCTTGCTTTGTTTGAAATAAGTGTTGCACTGATATCTACAATAGTTTCTTTTGGTTCAAGTCCGTTTTCTTTTAAGGTTGCACCTGTTTCAACAATATCAACTATAACGTCTGAAAGACTTAAAATCGGAGCAATTTCAATTGAGCCGTTAAGCTTTATAATATCAATATCACGACATTTTTCTGCATAGTATGTTTTAGCTATATTTGTAAATTTAGTAGCTACTCTTAAAGTGCTTGTGCCGTCATCCACAAACTCTTTTTTACCTGCAACACACATACGGCATTTACCTATATCAAGGTCAAGAAGCTCGTAAACGTCAGGAGCATATTCTAAAAGAATATCCTTACCCGCAACGCCTATATCAGCAGCACCTCTTTCAACGTAAATAGCAACGTCAGAAGGCTTAACCCAGAAATAACGGATTTTCTTTTCAGCATTTTCAAAAATAAGTCTGCGATTCTTTTCATAAATCTGAGGACATTCGAAGCCTGATTTTTCGAACATTGAATAAACCTTTTCACCAAGTCGACCCTTAGGGAGTGCTATATTAAGATAACCATCGTCAGCAGCTGCTTCTTCTTTGTCCGAATTACCGTTTTCAATAAGTCTTTCAACTTCGTCAAGGTAAACAGCAAAGCCTATTGCTCCTGCTTTTTTATTAACACGGCTCATAAGCCTGTCGTAACGTCCACCTGAAAGCACACCGAAAGGCACGCCCTGAATAAAACCTTTAAAAACGATACCGTTATAGTAATTCATATCGTTTACAAGAGAACAATCGATATTGATGTTTTTCTCGTAGCCTGCATCAATAAGCTTCTGACACACATCGCTGAGTTCATTGAAAGCACTCTGCATTTCACCGTTGACGGCAACTGCACCTATTTTTGAAAGAACTTCGGAAGGTCTGCCACAAGCATTGAGCAAGTCAACAAGCATTTTTGCAAGTGCACCACCCACCTGATACTCAGTTAAAATACTTTCAATTGCACCTGTATTTTTCTCTGAAATTGCATCTAAAAGCTCACTTTTATGACTTTCAGTTAACTCCATAGCATTAAAAAGCCCACTCAAAAGACCCATATGAGAAATATCAAGAACATAATTCTCACTAATAGCATAAAGGCTTCTTGCACCAAGGGTAATAACTTCGCAAACATCGTTGGCACCAATGTTACCCATACATTCGATACCGGTTTGCATTATTTCACTGAAGCCACCTGCTTTTTTAGATTCACGATAAACGTTTTCGTTATAATAAACTTTCTGAACACCACCAAGAGTATCATCAAAATTCTTTATAATAGAAAAAGTCACGTCAGGTTTAAGAGCAAGAAGTCTGCCGTCAGAGTCTGTAAAGGTAATGCAATTACCACTTACAAGGAAATCTTTATTGCTTCCGTATAAATCGTATTCTTCAAACTTACTCATCTTAAAAGGCTTGTAACCAAACTTTGTGTAAAGACTACGAAGTTCAAAAATAACTCTTTCGGTAGGGTTAAGAACGTTAAAATCGAAACTCATTTATTCTCGCCCCTTTTTAATTTTTCTATTATTTTCTTGTAACCACCATCACCATAAGAAAGGCAACGGTTAACCCTGCCTATAGTTGCAGAGCTTGCACCCGTTTCAGCAGTAATTGCTGTAAAGGTTTTGCCTTCCGTAAGTTTTTTTGCAACACTTAAACGCTGTGAAAGTGAAATAAGTTCATTGATTGTGCAAAGATCTTCAAAAAACAATGCACACTCTTTCTCATTTTCAAGACTTAAAATAGCCTTGTAAAGTTCATCAATATCGTTGTTTTTTAAGGGTGTCATAGCCTCACCGACAGTTTTTTGAATAACCAAAAAACATCCTTTCATAAAATAATGAAGTAACATCAAAAAATGCGTTCATATGGTAGCACACTAAAGTGTTAAAGTCAATAGTAAAAACTAATATTTTTTGCCCAAAAACACATTTTTTTAAAATCATTGAAAACACTTGAAAATTCTAAGGGTTTTATATATAATACTGTTTGTATTTCAAAATAAAATTTGCTGGAATAGCTCAGTTGGTAGAGCAGCTCATTCGTAATGAGCAGGTCGCGTGTTCGAGTCACGTTTCCAGCTCCAAAAAATAAAGCATCTGCAATAGCAGGTGCTTTATTTTTATCCAATCCGAAGGATTGGTATGTAATCACGCTTGAGCGTGCATGTAATTGCCGTCAGGCGTATGGCATCACCTTGGTGTATACAATCCTTCGTATTGATTACATTCATAATTTCATTATGATTACATACGCAACTAATGTTGCGATTACATTCCGTCTGCGACGGATTATATACACACCTACGGTGTGATTTTTGGATGACGTTTAGTATAAATGCATTAAACTAAATATCCCATTAACCCCACCCAAACCACTCATATTCGAATATTGTCTTATGCAACAACGGAGTGCTCACTATTGTGAACACTCCGTTTTGTTATTTCATTCTGCCGTAATGGGTCGGATTGAGAATTTTGCCTACTCTCGGAACGAGGAAATCTATCCACCAATGAAACCATTTACCGATTAAAATACATTTCAGCTTGTCCCCTACCTTTTTTGCTTTTTCGTCTGTACCCGGGATATAGCTTGGGTGCATTTTTATTTTATTTCCTTTAAATTCAAATTTCAAAACTCTTTCTGCAACTGATGAAAGTGGTCTTATATGCATTATAAGAGTGTTGCTGTTTTCCCAATAAGCGTAACACCAAACGGTCATTTTAAGCTCGCCTATAATAACCTCATCAATGCTTGCTCCACCATTCATTGACACCCTTATTTTATTTTCAAAGCCCCCGTCCTCACACCAAGAAAATAAGCACTCATTATCATTAAATTCAAATGACAGATTATTCATATTACCACCTCTTTCTTTTGCGAAAAAGACGATGGGCATAGGTAATACGCTTATAGGAAAGCCGATGAAATTAACAAATCTGCATTTTCTTATAGAATATGTTTTGCCGTTTATAAGATTTTCGGTTTTGGAACGAGGCTTAACTGTTACTTTTGATTTATCGGGTAAACAAACCGTTTGACCTTCGTTTTCTGAATTAGGTTCAATAAAAGCTTTTGGCATATATTTCCATATAACATCAAGAGTTTCCTGTAAATCACTATGGTCCGACGTCATAACAAGACAAGCACCGTAATCCTCGAAAGAAATGCCATACTGACAAAACATACCTTCACATCTGTATGTATTCGGCATACCCACACAACGCCAGAATCCACAACCGTAACCAGCACTTGCATCAGACTCTTTTTCACTTACCGAATTATCGCTTATATAGCTTGTTGCTTCTTTTGTCCACCATTCAGGTATTACCTGAACATCGTTATACTTACCTTTGTTTTGATAGCATAAAATCAACTTTGCTATATCCTCGGTTTTGAGCATCATACCCCAACCGCCCGCTTCAACACCATCGGGTGAATGCTCCCAAAACGGAATGTCAATTCCGAGAGGCTCATACAAACGAGGTGTAAGATATTCAGTTATAGATTCGCCTAAAACCTTACAAAGCATTTTTGAAGCTATATAGTAATTATCGTTTACGTATCTCCAGCTTGTACCAGGCTCAAATATCCATTTAGCATTAACAAAAACTTTTAACCAATTATCACTTTTACTGCCACGAATAGCAGTCTGTTTGCCTGCGGTCATGCATAAAAGATGATGAATCGTAAGCTTTTCTAAGTATTTATCTTTCTTTTTCTTGAACTCGGGAAATACGTCTACAAACCTTGTTTCTCTCGTTATTTTGCCCTCATCCAATGCGAAGCCGTAAGCAGTTGCTAAAAAGCTTTTACTTATAGAGTAAGCCGTATGAGGTATTTCGGGCGCAAGTGGATTGCTCCACGCTTCACAAGCAACTTTATTATCTCTCAAAATCATTAAGCTATGTACGTTTATACCTCTATATGACATTTCCTCGGTCATCTTTACGATAACCGAGGAGTCTATACCTACTGATTCGGGAGATTTTGCTCTTTCAATTGACTTATTCGAATTCGTCATAGTCTTTAATATGCTCTGATTCATAGTCTTTATAAATATCTACACTACGGATACGCCACTGAACAAAGCCATGCTCTGCTGCCATTTTGTCAGCAGTTTCTTTCCATTTGCGAGCAACGTCAACAGTCTTACCTATTAACTCTTCAACCTTTTCGGGTGACTGAAGATCTGTTGATTTAGCCCCTGACTCTTCAACAATCTTTTTAATAGCACCGGGGTTATCAACAATAGGACAAGCGCGAAGCATATTATCTGAGAAAGGCTGACGAGCTTTATAAGCCATAAATATCGGGCTCTTAAGAGCATCTATAAAGTGAGTATCGGGATCTTTGATATTAACGTTAGAATAGTGGGCAAATACACAAGGTTCACAGTCACCGTTTGCACTGATATGGAAATACTGCTTACCACCTGCAACACAACCACCAACGTACTCACCATCGTTGAAGAAGTCAATCATAACAAGGGGTTTAACCTCTTTGAAACGCCATTTACGAACCTGATCATACATATGCTTTCTCTGTTCTGCTGTTGCCATAAGATCAGCAGTTGCACTACAACCAACAGGAACAAATGAGAACAACCACGCAAAAACTGCACCTTGCTCAATAAGGAAATCAACATATTCGTCAGATGAAATAACGTCTGCATTTTCTTTTGTATAGCAAAGAGATGTGCCAAAAGGAACACCTGCTGCTTTCAAGCGAGCCATAGCATCAATTGTTGCTTTGTATGTACCATTACCTCTACGAGAATCCGTTGTCTCTTCGTTACCCTCAATAGAAATTGTTACAAGCATATTACCAACTTCTTTTAAATCTGCAACGAACTTATCATCACAAAGAGTTCCGTTTGTAAATGCATGGAAAAGGCAATCGGGATTTTCTTTACAAATTCTGATAAGGTCATTTTTGCGAACAAGGGGTTCACCACCTGTATAAAGGTAAACGTAAGTACCAAGGGCTTTACCCTCTTGAATAATTTTATTCAAATCATCATAGCTCATATTAAGCTTGTCGCCGTATTCTGCAGCCCAGCAACCCTTACATTTAAGGTTACAAGCTGTAGTTACGTCTATAAGAACAGCCCAAGGAATATTGCAGTTATGCTCTTCCATTGCTTTTTTTCTTATATCATAGCTTTTTAAAACTGCATTTATAAAAGGTGGTACAAGTTTGAGTATAATATCCGTATCTGTGTTCATTACAACTCTTTTAACGTAATCAGCATACACGTTTGTCGGGTCGCTTAATCTTTCCTCTAATTTTGTAAGAACTTTAAGATGAAGCTCATCCTTAACCATTTTCTTGCCCCATGAGATAAGCTTAAAAAGATTTGTGTCATAATCCTTTTTTACGTATTCGATACCTTGTTTTATTGCCGTATTAAGTGCTGCTTCTTTCAAACCCATAATTAAATACAACCTTTCGATTAAAAATTCAAGTACCATTCTTCAGTTTGCTCGCCCTCAAAGGTAGCGGAACCGCTTATTGAGCCTCTATGGGCAGAACCGTCAATATGAAGTGGTATTTTGTAATTTGCATAGGTTACGTAACCCTCTGCATTTATTCTTAACTCAATACTTGAGCCTTTATAAACAATATCAGCCGAGTCAACCTCCATAAAGCTTATGTCGAAGTTGGCTACGTCAAGATAACCTACAGCTCCTGCGTTATGCTTTGGAACCTGATACATTCCTACACTTTCTTCAATGAGAGTGATTTTTATAACGTATTCATCACCAACACGCTGAACGCTTGCAGATTTCACACCGCTACTATCTAAAGAAAAGTTATTTCGTTTAGGAAGAATAATCGGTACTGTTTCGCCCTCTGAATTTACTGCTTTACCGTTTTGGAAAACGAGAGTTTCTTCAACAGGCTTTACAACCCAACCAATCATTAAATCGACAACAGATCTGATAATCCCTCCGGCACTACACTCTGTTACATCTGCTGTAAAGCTTTCAGAATGATTAACAGTCAAATTACCGGTATAAGCCTTTGTTTTATTTACTGCATCTTTTGCTTTAGAAATAATCTGGGCAGTTGACCAACCGGAAACGTCAGGAAGAGTATTATCCGAAGGAGCTTGACTTTCTTGCAAAAACGAGCTATCTTTTCCGTCTTGTAAATTACCGTCAGAATTAATTTTATCTTTTTGAGAATCTAAAAGCCAATTATCAGTATATATCGTACTTTCTTCTGTATGTTTCTGTGTAACGTAAAGCGTTGTTTCTTCATTTTTACCAGGTGATAAAGTTCCATCCATCACAGCAAAGGTAATTACAATTACCGTAAGCAAAACCGCAACCTCGAATATTATTAAGATATTTTTATATAACTTGAGATCGGTATCTTTATTCTTTTTTATCCTAACTCACCACCATAAAAAAATCTTAACAACGGAATTATAAATTACCATTGTTAAGATTATGTTAAACATTTATATTATTACTATAAATTCTGTACCTTCATTCTCGACACTGTTTACTTGAATTTTACCGTCAAGCAAATTAACAACCTGCTTCACTAAAGCAAGACCCAAGCCGTTGCCCTCTTGAGAATGAGAGCAATCACCCTGATAGAATTTTTCAAAGCAATGCTCTTGCACTTCCTTACTCATTCCACAGCCCGTATCTAAAACAGACACAACAGATTTACCATTTTCTGATTTCAGCTTAACTGAAATCATTCCGCCGTTCTGAGTATATTTTACAGCGTTTGAAATAAGGTTATTCCAGACTATTTCAAGAAGAGCTTTATCGCTATTAATAAAAACCTCTTCTAAATCAACCGAAAGTTCAAGCTTTTTCTCCTCGATTTTTTCTTCAAAGGAAAGAATGCAACAACGTAACTGCTCATCTAAAGAAAACCGTTCTTTTTGAGTAATACCCTGATTTTCGATTTTATTAAGCTTTAAAATATTTGTTACAAGGCTTGCAAGAGAATCAATAGCAAGAGAGAGTCTGTATGTATACTCTGCTCTTTTCTCATCACTTAAATCTTTATTCTGCAATAAATC
The DNA here is from genome assembly GCA_045657085.1 of Acutalibacteraceae bacterium. Lineage (GTDB taxonomy): Bacteria > Bacillota > Clostridia > Oscillospirales > Acutalibacteraceae > DTU089. The sequence continues at coordinate 14,644 of JAZOSL010000092.1, forward strand.
GGCATACCCTTGAACAACGCTTAAAGGGGTTTTTATTTCGTGAGAAACGTCGGCAACGAAATCATTTCGCATATTTTCAAGAGAAGAGATTTCAACAAGCATTTTGTTAAAATTAACCGCAAGAAAATCCATTTCGCTTTTAGGCTTAACAAAATAAGTAGGCACTCTTACAGAGAAATCCCCTTTTGCAACCTCATTTGCAATATCGCAAAAAACTTTGATTTTATTGTGATATACTCTGCCTTTAACAAAATATATAAGTGCAGTTGAAATAATACAGCTAACAAAAAGATAAAGTGCACCAGCTAAAGCGATTGTTGTTTTTTCAAAGCCTTTATTTATTACAGTTACCAAAATCAAAACAAGAAAAGTTCCATTTAAAGCAACTATTGAAAAAACTGAAATATACTCAACAATAAAGTTGCGTACCCGACTTGCAAAAACCTTCTCTTTACGTTTTGATCTCATACGAGAATCACCGCCTTGTAGCCTAAGCCGTGAACGGTCACAATTTCAATTTCTTTACATTTTGAAATTTTACTTCTAAGCTTGGTTATACAAACATCAACCGTTCTAGGTGTGCTTTCGCTGTCATATCCCCAGAATTCATCCATCAACTGAGTTCTTGTAAAGGTTCTTTTCGGATACGATAATAATTTGAATAAAACATTGAATTCTTTTACAGACAAATTCAAATTATCGCCATTATAATAAGCTGCTTTTTCATTTGAATCCAATTCTAATCCACCAACAATAATTTTCTTTTTGTTGGCAATTTGCACTCTTCTTAAAATTGCTTCAATTCGAAAAACAAGTTCTTTCATTTCAACAGGCTTTACTATATAATCATCAATACCTATTCGATACCCTTTTTCTTTTGATTGAATATCATCTCTTGCTGTTAAAAACAAAAACGGAATATCTTTATTGAATGTACTGACTTGCTCTGCAAATTCAAAGCCATCAATATCTTTCATCATAATATCAGAAATAATCATATCAAATGATATTTTTTCCATCTGTTCAAGAGCTTCTGCGGCACTGTGGCACCCAACTATGTTATAACCACTCTCGCTAAGATATGAGCAAACAATTTTATTAAACTGAACGTCATCCTCAACAAGCAAAATGCAAACCATTTAAAAACCTCCAAAAAGAGATATCGTTAATATGCTTTTATTATATACTAACAATATTAACATTTTGTTAAACTAAGGTCAAATTATAATACAAAAAGCCACCTCGTCTGAGATGGCTTTAATTTGTTATGCTTTAAAAATTTATATCTTATTTATGCCCGAACTGTTGTTTCATTCGTTTTTCCTTTGAAAGAATTCTCTTTCTCAGACGGATGCTTTCGGGTGTAACCTCAAGAAGCTCGTCGTCACCGATAAATTCCATTGACTGTTCAAGAGAAAGAACTGTATGAGGAACAAGACGGAGAGCGTCATCGCTACCTGAAGCACGTGTATTTGTCATCTGCTTTTTCTTACAAACGTTACATACAATATCTTCATTCTTTGCACATTCGCCGACAATCATACCCTCGTAAACAGGAACACCGGGGCCAACGAAAAGACGTCCTCTATCCTGAGTATTGAAAAGACCGTAACCTGTTGTTTCACCTGTTTCGTGAACAACTATAGAGCCTCGTTCTCTCATCTGGATATCGCCCTTATACTCTTCATAACCTGCAAAAAGGTTGTTCATAATACCGTTACCATTTGTATCGGTCATAAACTCTGAACGATATCCGATAAGACCTCTGGCAGGAATTTTGAACTCAATATGAGTTGAGCCACCATCACGCATATCCATATTTTCAAGTTCACCTTTTCGTGAACCGATTTTTTCCATAACTGCACCAACATAGCTTTCGGGAACTTCAACAATAAGAAGCTCCATAGGCTCTAAAAGCTCACCGTTAGGACCGTGCTTATAAATAACCTGTGGTCTTGAAACCTGGAATTCATATCCCTGACGCCTCATAGTTTCAATAAGAATTGAAAGGTGTAATTCACCACGTCCGCTTACTTTAAATGAATCGGTAGTATCGGTTTCTTCAACTCTCATACTAACGTTTGTTTCAACCTCTTTGAAAAGTCTTGCACGGATATTTCTTGAAGTAACAAATTTACCTTCCTGACCTGCAAAGGGGCTATCATTAACCATAAAGTTCATTGAAATTGTAGGTTCATCGATTTCAACGAACGGAAGAGCTTCGGGGGAGTCTTTATCACAAGCAGTTTCACCGATATTAAGCTCAGTAATACCTGAAACGGCAACAAGGTCACCCATTTTTGCTTCCTGACATTCTACACGTGAAAGACCTTCGAATGTATAGAGTTTAACTATTTTTGCATTCTGCTGAGCACCGTCTTTATTACAAAGAACAACCTGCTGACCTACCTTAACAGAACCTCTTTCAACTCGTCCTACACCGATTCTGCCGAGATAATCGTCATAATCGAGGCTAGAGAAAAGGAGCTGTAAAGGACCATTCATATCGCCTTTAGGTGGGTCGATATTTTCAAGAATTGAATCAAGAAGAGGTCTCATATCACCTTCTCTTGCTTCAGGGTCAAGAGATGCATAACCATCACGACCTGACGCAAACACAACGGGAAATTCTATCTGGTCGTCATTTGCACCTAATTCAATAAATAAATCAAGCACTTCGTCAATAACTTCAAGGGGTCTTGCACCGGGACGATCGACCTTATTTATAACAACAATAGCCTTTTTACCAAGAGCAAGTGCTTTTTTAAGAACAAATCTTGTCTGAGGCATACATCCTTCAAAAGCATCTACGAGAAGAAGAACACCATCAACCATCATCATAATACGCTCAACCTCACCACCGAAATCGGCATGGCCGGGAGTATCAACAATATTGATTTTTACATCCTTATAATGAATACCCGTATTCTTTGAAAGGATTGTTATTCCTCTTTCTTTTTCAAGGTCATTTGAGTCCATAACTCTTTCGTCAACCTGTTCGTTTGAACGGAAAATACCACTCTGATGAAGAAGCTGGTCAACTAAAGTTGTTTTACCGTGATCAACGTGAGCTATGATTGCTATATTTCTTATATCTTCTCTTTTATCCACTATTTTCACCTTATTATAAAAGATTTACGCCATTTTCAGCACATATTTTTTTCATTTCCTTGGGCCACAGTGAAGCCTGGACTTCACCAACGTGAAGCTTACCCAGAACAAGCATACACAACCTGGACTGACCAATACCACCACCGATTGTAAGAGGCAAGGTACCGTCAAGAATCTGTTTATGATAATCGAAGTTTCTTCTTTCATCTTTACCTGATGCTTTAAGCTGATAATCAAGAGATTTTTCATCAACCCTTATACCCATCGAAGAAATTTCAAAAGCATCTTCCAAAACTTCGTTATAGATTATAATATCACCATTAAGCTGCCAGTCATCATAGTCGGGAGCTCTGCCATCGTGTGGCTTACCACTGTTAAGCTTTTCACCGATTTTCATAACAAAAACTGTGCCGTACTCTTTTGCAATAGCTTTTTCACGTTCTTTTGCTGTGAAATCGGGATACATATCTTCAAGTTCCTGTGTCGTAATAAAATGAACGTTTCTTTCAATATTTACGTCAACTGTGGGGAATCTTTCTTTTATAGTATCAAGAGTGTCACAAAGAGCATTAATAATCTTCTGAACTGTTTCTTTAAGGTATTCTTCAGTTCTGTCTTTTCTCTCAATAACAATTTCCCAGTCCCACTGGTCAACGTATATTGAATGAAGGTTATCCATCTCTTCGTCACGACGGATTGCATTCATATCGGTATAAAGACCTTCACCGGCATTAAAGCCGTACTTTTTAAGAGCTGTTCTTTTCCATTTTGCAAGTGAATGAACAATAACTGCTTCGCCTTCATCAGCCATATCCTTAACATCAAATGATACAGCTCTTTCAAAACCATTAAGGTCATCGTTAAGACCACTGGACTTTGTAACAAAAAGTGGTGCAGATATTCTTTCGAGGTTAAGTGCCGCACAAAGATTATTCTGAAATGTATCCCTTGTGAGCTTAATTGCTCTTTGAGTATCTCTCATAGAGAGAGTTGATTTGTATCCATCTTTTAATACGAGCATACGTTTACCTCCAACAAACTAAATAACTGATAAATTATATCACTATATTTCACCATATTCAAGATTTTTCATCTTTATTTTAATAGAAAATAGCTAAAAAGAGAATAAAACAATTATACAAATTGCCATAAAGTTATTATTTGGTTGAAAACAAGTACAGTGTTTGATAAAATTATTTCGGTGATATTATGAAATTTAAAAACGTTATATTAGCTAGTGATTTTGACGGCACATTGAAAAATGATAACGGAGAAATTACAGCAGATGTAAAATCTGCCATTAAATATTTTATGAAAAATGGTGGCAAATTCACCGTTTGTACAGGCAGAATTTATCAAGGCTTTCATCTTTATAACCCTGAATATATAAACGCCCCTGTGCTTTTAGGTAACGGTGCTATGGCTTACGACTACGAAAACAAAAAAATAATATTTAATGATGCTATTGAAAGCGAAGGCTTAGCTGCCGTTAACGCTGTTTTAAAAGCATACCCAAATATTTCAATAGAATTTTACAATTTCGATAAGGTTTGTGCCGTTAATTTAAATCAACACTCGGAACAACACTTCACAAGTCAGGGAATTAAATTCCACATTATTGAAAAACCAGAAGATGCACCACTCCCCTGGACAAAGGTTATGATAGCTGCTCATGGTTGTTCAAAGCAAGTTCAAGAAATTCTTAACCAATACCCTGAAATTAATTATCTTAAAACAACAGGTGATTATGTAGAAATTCTGAAAAAAGGTGTAGATAAAGGGACAGGGCTTTTAAAGCTCTCAAAAGCACTCGGATGCTCCCAAGAAAACACTTATTCAGCCGGTGACGGATATAATGACGTTGAGATGCTTATATCAGCAAATGGTGGTTTCGTACCCGAAAACGGCTCAAAAGAAGCTTTGGCTGTAGCAAAATACATTACAAGATCAAATAACGATGGTTGTATTGCCCACGCTATTGAGATACTGGATGAGATGTATTGATAACAATTAGAAAACGGTCTGTTGTATGGAATTCCCCCTACAACAGACCGTTTATTTAATTAATCTGCTCTTTCTTTTGCTTCTCGTCCTTCTTTTAAAAGACTTCTGAGTAATTCTGGATCGTCGTTTTTCATAGCGTCACTATATTTTTTTAATTCGTTAATAATATTATCGAGTTCAAAAATCAGATTATCCTTATTATCAAGAAAAAGCTCTGTCCACATATTTTCATTAAGGTAAGCAACACGTGTTAAATCCTTATAACTACCTGCAGAAATACCTTTTCTTTCAATTGCTGATGGACTTTTCACAAATGCATTTGAAACGACGTGTGCAAGTTGGGAAGTAAAAGCAATAAGCTTATCGTGCTTTTGTGGTGTCATAACCGAAACTCTACCAAAGCCTAACTCCATAATAACCTCTCTTGCGTTTGCAAGAATTAATATATCTTCATTCTCTTTAGGTGTTAAAACGAAGGGAGCGTTATGGAACATTGTATCTTTTGAATTTTCAAAGCCTGAAAACTGTGTACCTGCCATAGGATGACCACCGACAAAAACAAAATTATTCTTCTCGGCTATTTTAAAGCATTTATCACAAACACTTCGTTTAACACCAGCACAGTCAATGACAACAGCATTATCCTTAAAATTAGATGCATTTCTCTCAACATAATCAACAACTGCTTCAGGATAAAGAGGAATAAAAACGTAATCACACACAGCAAGAGATGATTCAGTAAGTTCACCGTCTATACTTTTCTCTTTAATTGCATTTTTTATAACATTTTCGTTGATATCGTATCCGTAAATCTTATATTTAGTATTCTTTTTGGCAGATTTTGCAATAGAGCCACCAATAAGACCTAAACCAACAACACCAATATTCATAAAAAATCCTCCAACTGAATTAATTATAACAAAATAAAAATCCCTTGCAGTGATAAGTCTGCAAGGGAGATATCAAACGATACAAAAACAGCAGCACAAATCACTATTACTTATCAATTGAAGTAATAGTAATAATAGTATGTAGCTGCGTAAATATTTTTCATAATCGTTATTCCTTTCATTTATTAATTAAATAGTATCACCATAAAATATATTTGTCAATATCGATAGACTGAACAAATTCAATGGCACCCATCGTTTTTTTCGATAATGTATATTATTTAAAATCTGATTCTGCGAATGACAAAATCCGCAAATTTATCCCAAACATAATTATTGAGAGAATTTGATAAGTTACGTGAGTTACGAACTGAAGTTGTACAAAGGTACTGCGAAGGGCGTAAACGCGCAAATTCGCAAATTTATCCAATAAAAAAACCGAAGCTTGCGCTTCGGTTAATTCTTGCAGGTTATATACCCTGAAAACTGAACAAAGGAAAAAGCGAAGAAACAAACGAAATGGTCAAGCCCTCGACCTATTAGTACTGCTTAGCTGAACATGTCACCATGCTTACACACGCAGCCTATCAACCTCATAGTCCTTGAGGGGTCTTACTAACTTAAGTTATGGGAAATCTAA
>JAZOSL010000093.1:0-2572 GCA_045657085.1 Acutalibacteraceae bacterium
TTTCAAGATTTTCTGCCCACTCGACGTATCTTGATACGCCATCGGAGCAGAGAAATCCCGAACTGCATCAAAAATCCAACACAAAAAACTAAAGTTTAAAACATAAAAAGGTCTGCGACGGCTGAAAAGCTATCGCAGACCGATTTTTTATTTGTGAAATAATAATGGCAAGTGACGGTATATATCACTTGCCATTTACTGTTTGATTGATTTTAAACTATATCAAAAACATTTCCTTCACCTGTGTAAAGGTTTACTATAAATGTTTTCTGGATGCCTTCTTCTGTGAAGATGATTTCAACGTCGGTATCGTTAATAAACTCTGCGTTTATAACTGTGTATTTTTTATCTTCAAAGAAGTTCTTAACGTACTCAACAGTTTTTTCGTTGTAATCGCCCATATTATCTGAAACGAAAAGAACGTTACCGCAAATTGCGTTGATTTTACCAAGAACAAGCTTCTGTTCCTCTGTGAATTTAAGGTTGTTATCTCTGAGGAAAAGAACGTCAGGGTCGTTACAGAATGCTCTGCCGTCAAGATGACGACGGAAGATTGAGTTGATCATTGAGTTCTGAGTTGAAGGGATTTCGTTATTGATGCCCATTTTGTTAACAATGTCACCAACGAAAACCTTGTTTGCATCGCAACCGATACGGCAAGCATCAAAAATACCCATACAAGCACCGAGTGGAACGCCACAACCTAAGATAAGCTTATCACCACAAGCTTCTCTGAGAAGGTCGATACCGTCGCACATGATTTCGCCCCTTGTTCTGCCATCTCTTGGGTAGTAGCACTGGGTAAAGAGGAAGTCAAGCTTAACCATATCATAACCCCAGTCGTTAAGAATAACGTCAAAGAAATGTTTGATATAGTTTCTTGCACCGTCGTTGTAAATATCAAGTGCATAAGAGCCGCCCCAACCAAGGTGAGCAAGAACCTTTTTGCCTGTTTTTTCACTTTTTATCATCCATTCGGGATGATCTTTTGCAACCTGAGATGTAAGCTGTGCACAGAAGGGTGCAAGCCAGATACCTGCAAGGTAGCCTTTTTCGTGAATTTTATCGGCAATGTATTTCATACCGTTGGGGAATTTTTTAGGATCTGTACTGAGCCAGTCGCCTGTTGCAGTCTGATAGCCGTCATCTATCTGGAAAATGTTTGTGCAATCCTTTGCTTTTGCATCCATACCTTCAAGATCGCGAAGGCAGATATCTTCTGAAATCTTTGAAAAGTAATTATACCATGATGTATAACCTGCAAGGTGTTTGATTTTAGGCTCTTTAACACCAATGAAATCAAAGAAATATTTATCAAAAGCTGCTTCATATTCGTCGTTGATAATTGCAATATCAAAAACTTCATAGCTTTCGCCTTCTTTAAGAATAAGGCCTTCAATATCTTTCTTTATTGTGAAAGCACCATTCTGCATATCTGCTATAAAAATTGTGAAACCTTTTCTTTCAGTTTTTGAACCGTAAAGAGTGATGTTTTGTTCACCTTTTTTACGGAAATAAGTGTATGTATAAGAATGGCAACAGCCTTTTTTGTTGTAGTAATCACCAAAGCCGTAGTCACTCATAATACCTGCAGCATATTTTGGGAATCTACCTAATTTATAAGCAAGGGGAATAAGACCTTTGAAAGTGAAATCTTTATCTACTTCTCTTGTTGTTGACCAAGACTGATAACCGTTTTTAAAGAAAAGGTCGTTGTTGTCAAAAGATTTTTCGGTTGTGATTTCAAGAGACTGCATCTTGATATCTCTTTTTGCAGTAAGCACACCTTTGATTGAAGAATCTGTTTCTTCAAGTTTAAAGCTGAATGCTCTGTTATCAAAATCATTTGATTTGATAAGAGATTTGCCGAAAAAAACTTCAGATTTGATTGTGTTGAACATAACTTTTATCTCCTCTTAATTATTGACTGTTTATGTTTAGATCAGTAGATTTTTTCAATCTTGCTTAATCTGGTGTCTTCAATTTAAGGAAGAACGAATAACTCCACTAAAACTACATATACAAATGCATTATATCTTCTTTGTGTAGTCTCTTTCAAGTTATTTTGTAAAAAATATTGAAAAAACGGGTAAAAAACAGTAAAATAAATACACAAAAATATTCTTCAAGAGGTAATTGTAATGGCTTTTGATGCTCTTAAAGTAAAAAATGATATTGTTAAATGGATTCAGGATTGGTTCGAAGTAAACGGTAAAGGCTGTAAAGGTGTTCTTGGTATTTCAGGTGGTAAAGACAGCTCTGTTGTTGCAGCTCTTTTAGTCGAAGCACTTGGAAAAGAAAACGTTGTGGGTGTTCTTATGCCAAACGGAGAGCAGTTTGATATCGATGTTTCAGAAGCTCTTGTAAAGCATTTAGGAATACAAAGCTATGTAGTAAATATAAAAGATGCTTACAATGGTGTTATTTCAGAGCTTGAAAAAAGTGGTGTGGATTTAACACCACAGGCTGTTACAAATCTTCCGCCACGTTTAAGAATGACCACTGTTTATGCAGTTTCACAATGCGTTAACGGTAGAGTTGCAAACACATGTAACCTTTCGGAAGACTGGGT
>JAZOSL010000094.1:0-49832 GCA_045657085.1 Acutalibacteraceae bacterium
TATTCTTTAATTTCTCCTGCTTTTTTAAGACAGGTTTTAGCAATTGCAGGACCAACAAGTTCGTAAATAAGTGTACCACAAAGAATAACCGTTCTTATCTCACTTGCGTGTTCAGGAACAACGCTTGATGCTGCAAGGGAAAGACCGATAGCAACACCGGCTTGTGGAACAAGTGCAGGTCCTAAATACTTGCGTATTTTTTTGTCGGCTTTGGAAACAATAGCACCAAGTGATGCGCCAAACATCTTACCGATAACACGTACAACGATGTAAACAACGCCGACAACGCCAATTGCAGGTAAAACGGAAAGCTTTAAATCTGCACCCGAAGCTACAAAGAACAACATAAATATAGGTGGTGTGATTCTGTCGGAAAGCTTCATTATCTGATTTACATCAGGTGAGAAGTTTGCAACAATGGCACCCATTGCCATGCAAAGTAAAAGTGAAGAGAATCCACAAAGCTGAGAAAGACCTAAACCGGTGAAAATAAATGCTATAATAAGTGAAAGTCGATTACCGTCTTTTTTAAAGGTTTTCATAGGTAATAAGAATAAGAAACCTAAAATAGCACCTACAACTAATGCACCACCTATTTCAATAACAGGTTTTAAAACAAGATCCTTTGCACTTGCACTACCACCTGAAATGGCAGTTGCGATGGCAATTGATATTGAATACATAATAAGTGCAGTAGCATCGTCAATAGCAACAACAGAAAGAAGTGTTTCTGTAACAGGGCCTTTTGCTTTGTATTGTTTTATTACCATAATTGTGGCAGCAGGGGCAGTTGCAGCAGCTATTGAGCCCAGTACAAGTGAAAACGTTGCCCCACAGCCTGCAATCGTTAAAGCAACAGTAACAAAAACTACTGCAAAAAAGCTTTCAAAGCAAGCGATGATTATTGGCGTGGCACCGACACGTTTAAAGTAAGATACTTTAAATTCATTACCGATTGAAAAGGCTATAAAGCCTAACGCAGCATCAGATATTACGGTGATACCACTGAGAAATTCTTCTGAAAGCAGACCTAAAATGCTAGGACCTAAAATAAGACCTGCAAGAAGATATCCGGTAACGTTAGGAAGCTTTATTTGTTTTACAAGCCTTCCTAAAGCCATACCTGTAAAAATCATCAGACCTAAATCTGTAAATGTATTAAGAGTTATATTGGAAAGCATCAGTGATTAAGTCCCTCCAGATAATCAATAGGAATGGCGAACATGATGCCTGTGTCGGGGTGGTCAAGGCCACCTGTCACGTCATTAACAATTTTTGAAATGACAGCAACATCCTCATCTTTTGCAACCATTATTATTGTTTTATTTTCTTTATGAGTTGGGTTAAGAAGTGAGCGTAATGACATCAGAAAGTACATATCTTCATGGTCATGCTCTGTTAATTCCTGAACCATACCTCTACTATCAATAATAGTAGCACCGGAAACATTGTTTTCACCAAATGCTTCAAGAATTTCATCAAGACATTCGGTTTTGTTAAGAATGATAGTAACTAATTTCATAGTATACCTCCTTAGTATTACTCACGGTATTTTATCACCGTGTTTTTTTATTTTCAATGGTATTTATAACAAAGTTTTATATTGGTTAAAAAAATATTTGTACTATATACCTGAAAAAATATTTGCATTTCTTAAAGATGGGTTTTCAATAAAATCGTTGACTGAATACGCATGCTTTTCCAGGTCGTTACAGGTAGCTTTCGTTATGTTACGGTCTTTTAGTAAGGTTGTAAAAATATCTGTAACGTTATCAATTACCGAAAGCTTTATCTGAGCGTTTTCGGGTGAGTTGTCGGTAGATATAAGAAATTCAAGATAATCAGCAAGCTCGTTCCCGTCAGGCAACTCTCTTAATGCTTTAAATTGCCATTTATAATACGGGGAATATCTTCCGTTTAAAAGGAAGAAGCTTTTTATAGCAGCATTTGAAAATTCAAAAAGTGAAAGTTGTGCTGAACCTGTTTCGCTTCTTTTTAAAATACGTGGATAGTTATATTGACCTGATTGAGCCATTATTAAAAGGTTTCCGGCAAGTTTCTTTAAAAATATATCGTTAGGATATTTCTGAAGTTTATTTCTTATATTGGTAAACTCACCGTAATTATCGTAAAAAACATCTCCGTTTGTAGCTTCTGCTAACGCAAAATCAGGTAAGCTCAACCATTGTTCAACAGTCAAATTACCATTAGGAGAGCCAACCTTTTTTGTGTAGAAATCAGGAATTCTTATAACACCATTACGGTTGCCACCAACAGGCTTTACAAGATTTCTTTTATAACCTTCAAAATCCTGTGGAAGCTTAGAGTATGCTCTTTCTAAATTAAAAAGAGTTTTATCATCAATAATATCTCTGTCAGGTACAAAAATGCAAAAGCCGGGTTCAAAATCATGGTCGAGAGAGATTTTATCATCATAACCGTAGCAATCAGACCCACTACCAACAAGACCAACTGCAATGAATTGCAGATAGTCTCCGAATTGGTTTTCGAGCATTGCTTTTCCGTGCTCTTCGTAAAATTTTTTTGAAAGCTCAAGCCCCTTCATAAATCTTTTTTGCCCTTTCTTTTAATTGTGCTTCGTAAACAAATCTGCCGTAGTAACCAAAAGTGGAAGCACATTTTTCGCATATGAAAGCATAATTACCGTCTTGTTTGAGTGATGTGTCATCCAATATTTTTACTGCCTTGTCGAGCAAATAATCAATTTCATCACAAGCTTCTTCAAGACCTTTTTTAGCCTCTATGGCATTCGCCATATTCAGATAAGATATTGCTTTTTCGGGTTCAGTTTTTTCTGATGACGATAAAACGCAAACAGCTTTTTCATACAAACACAAAGCTTTATCGAATTCCTTTAAATCTACAAGAGTGAGTGCGAAGTTGTTATAAAGACCGGCAAGACGTTTGTCAGTAGGGGAAAGAAGATTTTCATAAATGATTTTTGCTTTTTCAAAAAATGGTACACCTTTTTCAGCATTGCCAAAAGCCTTGAAAGCTGTAGCACAATTTATAAATGCAGTAGCACCCGGAATAGAATTGTTGAAATTTAACCGTTCGGTTAATTCAGTAACCTTTTCACAATAAAAATAACAAAATTCCTTTTCGTTTATTTTTCTGTATAACCCGATACATTCGTTGCAAAGTGAAAAAAGAACGTTTGGGTCGTCAGTTTCCATGGCTTGTGTTACGTTTTCTTCCAGAAACTCACGTGCAGAATTGTAATCATTTCTGCCTAAAAGGCTATCAAGCTCAGATATAATCTTATTTATATCCATAACAGAATCATTGTTCATAGCAAAACCTCAAATATTTGTTACATTTATTTTATCACGATAAATAGTATTTTACAATAATACTTTCGACATAAAGATTATAGTTAGTCGAAACAGAGTAAAAAACACTGTTTCGAATTTTGAATGAAAATCCGACTATAATCATTTATAAGATGTATTACATATACACAACAGCCACTTTATCGTGTTAAAGTGGTAAAGTTGCATAAAGAAAGCAATAAAAACGTGATAATGTATGGCAAAGCATACAAATTAATGAAAAAGACAAAAAATTTTTAAAAAACTATTTACTTTAATGTGGTAAAGTGGTAGAATGACAACACAAAAATAAAGGCAACGGATTTGCCTACGGAGGAATTTATTATGAGTAAGAAAATTTTAGCTATCGTAATGAGCCTTGTGCTCGTAGCAGGTATCGTTTGCGTTTTCGCTTCTTGCGGTGGTAACGGTAATGATACACAGACAGAAGCACCTGCAGGTAATGACGCACAACAGGATGCATCAGCAAACACAGAATCCGACATTGCATACATCAAAGCAAACGGTAAAATGATTATTGGTATCACAGAATATGAACCTATGAACTACTATGATGAAAACGGTAAGCTCATCGGTTTTGATACAGAATTTGCAGAACTCGTTTGTGCAAAACTTGGTGTTACACCCGAATTTAAAATTATCAACTGGGATACAAAAACAACAGAACTTAAGACAAAAACAATTGATGCTGTTTGGAATGGTATGACAATCAAAGAAGAACTTAAAGAATCAATGAGTATCAGTGCTCCTTACGTTCTTAATGCTCAGGTTATCGTTACAAAAGCTGAAAATGCAGAAAAATATGCAGATGCAGCATCTCTCAAATCAGCAGCTATCGCAGTTGAAAGTGGTTCAGCAGGTGAATCTGAAGCAAACAAAGTTGCAACAAACATCGTTCCTGTTGCTACTCAGGCAGATACTCTTCTTGAAGTTAAGTCAGGCGCAGCTGATTGTGCAGTTATCGACATCACAATGGCTAAAGCTATGACAGGTGAAGGTACAGACTACGAAGGCCTTGTATACACAGGTTCTCTTTCAGAAGAATATTATGGTATTGGTTTCCGTAAAGATGCTGACACATGTGCAGAAGTTAACAAGATTATTGACGAGCTCATTGCAGATGGTTCTCTTCAGAAACTTGCTGACAAATACGGTGTTAACCTTGCTGAATAATTCAGTTCAGTAAAAATCAATTAAAATATTTATACGGCAGAGTGCTAAGGTGCTCTGCCGTTGAATACTGTAAACGGAGAAAGATAATTAATGGATCAAGCAGTATTAACTGAGGTTTTTACAAGGCTTGCGGACGGATTTGTTACAACTCTTGAAATTTTCGCATTAACCTTGTTGTTCTCATTACCTTTAGGTCTTATTATGAGCTTTGGCTCTATGAGTAAGTTCCTTCCTTTAAAATATGCAGTCAGATTTCTTGTCTGGGTTGTAAGAGGCTCGCCTCTTATGATTCAGCTTATTCTTGTTTTTTACGGTCCCGGTCTTTTAGGTCAATGGGCAGCAGATTTAGTAGTAAACGGCAATACTAATGCAGTTATTGTGTGGCTTTCTTCCATAGGTGTTATGGAGAGGTTTGTAGCCGTAATAATAGCCTTTTCGGTAAACTATGCTTGTTACTTCTCTGAAATTTACCGTGGTGGTATTGAAAGCATACCAAAAGGACAGTATGAAGCAGGTCAGGTTTTAGGTATGACTAAAACACAGGTGTTCTTTAAAGTTGTTCTTATGCAGGTTGTAAAGAGAATAATACCTCCGATGAGTAATGAAATAATTACACTTGTTAAAGATACTTCACTTGCAAGAGTTATTGCAGTATACGAGCTTATCTGGGCAGGAGAAACCTTTATTAAGCTTAAAGGTATTATCTGGCCTCTTATTGCAACAGCAATATTCTATCTTGCATTCAGTGGTTTACTTACCTTTATATTCGGAAAAATCGAAAAGAAGTTAGATTACTATAAAACATAAGGAGAGCGTTCAGATGTCTGTACTTGAAGTTAAAGATTTAAAGAAAAGCTTCGGAAAGACCGACGTTCTTAAAGGCGTATCCTTTAACCTTGAAAAGGGCGAGGTTTTAAGTATAATCGGTTCTTCCGGAAGTGGTAAAACAACAATTCTTCGTTGTATAAATCAGCTTGAAACCCCCGATAGTGGGTTTATAAGCGTTAGTGGCGAAGTGTTTTTTGATGGGTCAGCAGGTAAAGAAAGTGCAAAAGAAAGACGACGTCAACAGTTGCTTGTTGGTCTTGTCTTTCAGGACTTTCACCTTTTCCCCCAATACAACGTGCTTAAAAATGTAACTCTTGCTGCAGAGCTTCTTGCAAAAGAGAGAGCAGATTACAAGCAGAATAAAAAGGCTATTCACGATGAAATAGTTGAAAAGGCAAAAGGCATTCTCAGTAAAGTTGGACTTTCTGAGAAACTGACTAACTATCCCTGTGAGCTTTCAGGTGGTCAGAAGCAGCGTGTTTCTATAGCAAGAGCACTAATGCTTGAGCCTCAGGTTTTATTCTTTGATGAGCCTACCTCGGCACTTGACCCTGAATTAACAGGCGAAATTCTTAAGGTAATAAAAAGCCTTGCAGAAGAAAATATGACAATGGTAATTGTTACTCACGAAATGTCGTTTGCAAAAGCCGTTTCATCAAAGGTTATATTTATGGATAATGGTGTTATTGAAGAAGAAGGTACACCTGAAGAAGTTTTTGATAACCCAAAATCACAAAGAACAAAAGAATTTATTTCAAAGTTCTCTGATTAAAAAATCAATAATATTAAAACTAAAAACAGCGAAAGTAAATTCATCAATTGAATTACTTTCGCTGTTGTATTTTGATTATTTACTTATTATAAAACTTCATCTGCAATATTAAGAGCAGAAAGAATAACTTTGTCCATATCAAAATAGCAATACTGACCAAGTCTGCCACAGAAAAGAACTTTACCTTCTTTATCTGCAAGCTCTTTATATTTTTTGTAAAGTTCACTGTTTCTTTCGTTGTTAACTGTATAGTAGGGTTCTTTTTCTTTATTCCAGGAATCAGGATATTCTCTTGTAACAATTGTTTTAGTAGCTGCTACACCTTCGGCTTCTTTACCAAGAGTTTTACCAAACTCAAAATGCTTATGTTCGATAATTCTTGTATAAGGAATTTCGTATTCAGTATAGTTAACAACTGCATTACCCTGATAGTTATCAACGGGATATGTTTCTGTTTCAAATCTTAAGCTGCGATATTCAAGCTCACCATAGCAATAATCATAATATTTATCAATAGGACCGGTAAATATTATTTTATCTGCAATATTGTCAAGCTCGGCTTTATGTTCAAAATAGTCACAGTTAAGTCTTACTTCAGTGCCTTCAAGCATATTTTCAACCATTTTTGTGTAGCCACCCATAGGTATGCCCTGATATAAATCGTTGAAATAGTTGTTGTCATAAACAAATCTTACAGGAAGACGTTTAATAATAAAGCTTGGAAGCTCAGTTGCTTTTTTGCCCCATTGTTTTTCGGTATAGCCTTTAACAAGCTTCTCGTAGATTGTTTTACCAACAAGGCTTATAGCTTGTTCTTCAAGGTTTTTAGGTTCGGTGATACCGGCTTCTTTTTTTTCTTCTTCAATTTTAGCGAGAGCTTCAGCAGGAGTAGTAACACCCCATAATTTATTAAATGTGTTCATATTGAAGGGCATATTGTAGAGCTCGCCTTTATAAAGGGCAACGGGGGAGTTTGTGTATCTGTTAAATTCAGCAAACTGATTCACGTAATCCCATACTTTTTTTTCACTTGTGTGAAAAATATGAGCACCATAAATATGAACGTTAATACCGTCAACGTTTTCTGTGTAAATATTACCGGCTATATGAGGGCGTTTATCAATTACAAGACATTTTTTGCCTTTCTTTTTAGCTTCGTTTGCAAAAACGGCACCGAAAAGACCTGCACCAACAATTAAATAATCATACTTCTGCATTTTTTTTCCTTAAGCCTCCTATAAAACCTTTTAATAAATCATCTCTTAAAACGATGAGCATAACAAGATAAACTATACCACCTATTGCCAAATCAATACCGATTCTTATAACAGGATGAAGTGATGTGAGTATAAACATATTTGCAAGGATAATACAACCTGTCATTACTAAACCTGAAAGAAGGTATTTCCAGCAAGAAAAAAGTATCTTTTTAATTGAGAAATCTTTTCTGATGAAAATAAACTGAAGTGCTGTAACAACAAATTCAGCACAGATTGTTCCAAGTGCTGCCCCTGCAGCTTTAAAGTAGGGGATAAAGATAAAGTTTAAAATCAGATTAGTTGCTGCACCTGCAGAAACAGCTATTGTGTATTGGGTTTGTCTGAGGGTAGGTAACAGATACTGAACACCACTTACTGAGCTTAATCCGATAAAAAGAACAATAGGAGATATAATGTAAATAACAGGAATACTTGCTTCGTAGCCCTCACCAAGGAAAACAGGAATTAAATCTTTAGCTACGGCAGATATACCAAACATCATAGGAAAAGCTAACAAATAAATGAATCTGAAGGATTTGTATATATCTTCTTTGATTTCATCCATAAGTTTATTGGCAAATTTATGGGCTATATTCGGCATCATTACGGTGCCCAAAGATGTAACAACAGTCAATATAATAAGTATGATTTTATGAGACTGTTCGTAATAGGCAACCTGTGCTTTGTCTGTAAGAAGTGCACCCAACATAACCTTATCGAGAACGGTATAAATCTGAACAGCAATCTGAGGAACGAACAAAGCAAGTGCAGGACGTACGTGTCTGAAAACATTAAATTCATTCAAATCAGGTTTTGCTATAAATTTGGGTAACCAGAACCATAACGATAAGTTACCTAAAAGGGTAGATAAAGCATAAATCAAAAGGTATGTGGAAACGTCTTTTTCAGTTTTAATAAAAATAAATGTACACGCGATACTTAAAAGTTTAACCACAAAGTTTCTGTTAACAATCATTTTAAATTCTTCCATACCTTGGAAGAAATAAGAAATATCTAAGATATTTCCAACGATGTAAAATAAAAGTATCTTGTAATATTTTGCGTATGCACCCTTAAAGGCAAATAACCATACGAATATACCAATGGCAATTGCTAAGGTAAAGCCCTTCAGTAAAACCGTTTCAAAAAGAACACGGGTTCGTCTTTTCGGTTTTGTCTGTAAAAAGGCTATCTGACGTTGACCGTAAAGGGAAATACCTAAAGAGCCGAACAAAACAAAGTAAGTTACAATTGAAATGGTGTAGCTGTAAACACCAATACCGTTTGCTCCAAGGATTCTTGAAACATACGGTGTTGTAATCAATGGGAATATTAAGTTTATAATCTGGTACGAAAGGTTATAAATATAATTCTTCGTTAATTTTTTTTCCATATTAAAATACCTTAGAAGCTTTTACCGTATTTTTTACCGGTAAATTTAGCTATAACAAATGCCATTCCTTTTTTTACCCAGTTAACAGGCTCCATATCCATAACAGGAGCTTCAACATATTTTTTGTTATTGGTATTTACCCACACATCAAGTAAAAGTTCTGAAATTCTGCCGGGATATCTTGCATGGAAAGCTTCGTATTGAGCAGGGTCAATACGTTTTTCTAATTCAAAAAGAATTTCAAAAATCCATGAACAGTATTCATCAAGAATCTCTTTTTTCATAACTGCCATATTAAACATATGTGCTGAAGTTCTTGTGTGAAGCTTGTCAAATTCAGGAAGATACTCGGGGTATTTTTCTTCAAGAATTTTTCTTGCCTCGTCAAGAGGCTCAACGTACATAGTGTGTTTATAATGGTCATAAAGATTTTCAATATAATAATTTCTTTTTTTAGAAAGAATAATATCTGCATCGTTTAAAAGCTTGTCTGCTTCTTCAGACGATAACACGCTTTCAAAAAGATTGTCTTTATTTTTTTTGCCTGATGTAGCAAAATGACGTCTGTAATGAGCAAGACCAACATAGTCGGCATCGCAATTTTTCCAAGCCCAATAAAGACCGGTTAACTCACAGAAATAAGGATTCTTTGAAGAAATGTTTTCTCCTTGATCATCTCTTTGATAGCCTATAGAATCTTTGCCAGCAGCACCAACGTGAACAGGAAGATACATATCATCAACAGGCATAGTATAAGGCTTATGAGTAGCAACGATTATTTTAATATTCTTCATTATTATCACCGATTATTGATTTTCTTCAGGGGCTACGTAGTAAATACCGTCTTCGTTAACAAAATCGTGGAATTTTTGAGTAGCAACGTCAAGGTCGTATTTGAAATACCATATACCGTTAACGTAACCGGAATCACCATACTGGGGATTACAGTCAGCATCGGGAAGGCTTAATGATTCGATTGAAGGCATATTAAGTGCGGCCCATGAAGCTAATTTTGTGATTTCAGTGTTGGTAAGTGATGTCTGACAGTTATCAAGAACGATTTTTACAAGTGTATGAAGCTGTGTGGCATCAATGCTTGTTAAGCTGTGGTAGATAGCTGTTAAAACTTCTTTCTGACGGTTTCCGCGTTCAATGTCTCCGCCACTTGAGTAACGGTTTCTTGAATAAGCCAGAGCCTGAGCACCGGTGAGCTTCTGAACACCGGTTGTTGTGATTTTTTCACACGTAAGTCCGATTTCGTTAAGCTCAGGGGCGTATTTTTCGTTCACAATCTTCATTTCCTGATGGTCAACATCAAGCTCAACGCCACCTATTTCGTCAATAATTTCAACCATACCGAAGAAGTTAACAGTAACGTAATCGGTAATTTCCATATTAAAGTTCTGGTTAAGTGTTTTTACTGCTAGTTCGGGACCACCAAACCAATGTGCATGGGTGATTTTATCTTTACCGTTGCCTTCGATTTCAACGTAGGAGTCACGGGCAACCGTAGTCATTTTGATTTTGTCGTGAACATCATCTATTGTAATTATAATGATTGCGTCAGACCTGCCTTCGAAGTCGTTGTTTCTTGAATCGAGACCGAAAACGGCAATGTTTTTAACACTTTCATCGAAATGTTCACCGGAAAAGCCTATGTTATCAAGATCTAAATCTGTTTTAGACATTGAGTTAAGAAGACTGGAAAAATACGCAAACAAAGAACCTGCAGCAACTGACAAAGCAAGCACAATAGCAATTAATGCAATAAGGGTTTTGTTTTTCTTTTTTCGGTTACCTTTTTTCTTGCTATTGTTTCCTTTTGTTAAAACTTCCGGTTTTTCGTCAGAAGTTCCGTTTTTCTTGTTGTCAGAAACAGGTTCATCTTGAGTATCAATTTTTTTATTGTCTTGAGATTGCTGAAGTCTTTTTGATTTGTTTATAGGAATATCTTTTGGTTCAGTGTTTTTTTCATCAGAATCTAAGTAAAAAATAAATTCATTTGTATTCTGGTTATCCAAAATGTGTCACCTCTTACATAGCGCCTTTCATTTTAAAAACGGCACCTACTGTTAAAATAAGTATTTTGAGATCAAATAACAAAGAACGTTTCTGAACATATTCTAATTCAATAGCCTGACGTTCACCGTTAGCATAAGAAATGTTGTTACGGCCACTAACCTGCCAAAGACCGGTAACACCGGGTTTTACTTTTAAAAGTAAATCACGGTTTTCACCATAAAGCAAGGTTTCTTCCTGTAAAACAGGACGAGGACCAACTAAGGACATAGTTCCGAAAAGGACGTTAAACAACTGAGGAAGTTCATCAAGACTTGTTTTACGAAGGATATTGCCGATTTTTGTAATACGGGGATCTTTTTCAAGCTTGTATTCTTTTTCGTATTCTTCACGTGCTTCAGGAGAAAGTGAGTTCATAAGGTCGTCAGCATTCATACACATGCTTCTGAATTTGAAAACCTTAATTTCTTTACCACCTTTACCTATACGGGGTGATTTAAAAAGAACGTTGCCACCATCCTGAGCTTTTATGAGTATTGCAATTACTGCTAAAACCGGTGATGCGACAATAATTAAACATAAAGAACATATTATATCAAAACATCTTTTTACGAAATTGTAAAAAGGCTTTTCTTCAAATGTATAGTTAATGTTAGAATGATGATTGTTGTTCAAAACATCGTCAACTCCGTTTCATTTAAGGTCATTGGACCAGGGTAAGTTGCCCCTATCTTCACTGCATTATACCAAAAATATTTGTCGAAATCAATACCAAATATATATATGCGTGTTTTTATTGTTAAAAAAGAACTAAAAACAGAGCTTTTAGTGGTGATATATAGATTTTACCTGTTTTCAGCAAGCAACATATCAATGTTTTTATATTCCTTTACAGGAATATTTTTGCCTTCTAAAATTTGTGAAATATCAACTTTTATTTCTTCAACAGAAAGAAAAGTTGAATTGTAAAGGTCAATTATAGTGCCGCTTTTTGTGTAAAACACAATATACTTTTCATCAGGATATAAAAGCTTGTCGCTTTCGTTTTCTGTTATAATAGCTGCAAATTCAATTGAATCATAGTCACAAATGCTTTGAGTCAACGGGAAATCGCCAACGGAATAACAGAAGCTTTTATCGTTTAATACGGTTGTAGAATTTATACAAGTTATAAACTGTATTACAAAAATCGTTTCTATGGCAATTGTGAGATATTTGGTAAAGGTTTTGCTTGCTTCTGTAGCTTTCGGTGTTTTTATGTTCTCTTTTTTGTTGCGATTTTTAATAAGCTTTCGTGACAACTTTAAAGCAATCAAAGCAGATGGCAGCAAAGAAATAACAAATACCATTAATAAATTTTCTGTTATTCCCATTACATATAAAGCACCACTGTATTTTATGGTAACAACGAGATAAAACAACAAACCTACAACTAAAGAGAACAGAATATCTATAAAAAGTGTAAGCCCAAAGGTTTTTAAACCACCTGAAAAGCCTGTTTTATGACGTTTACTTCCTTTTTCGGCAGAAGCTTTTTTTGCAGTTTCTGTTCGGACAGGTGCTTTACCACCCTTTTCGATGTACGAAAGAAGCTGTTCTTCATATGCTGAACGTGCTTTTGCTTTTTTTAAAGCTTTAAGCGCTTTTTCTGTTTTACCTGAATAAAAGAGGGATTGTGCACCAACAACGGCACACTCTATCTGATATTCAAAAAAGTTAGATAACATCATAGAAATAAGTTTATCAGCAACGCCACCAAGCATTTCATTAGCTTCAAGAATTTTGTCACCAAAGTAGTTGTTTATATTATTTTTTTGAGTTTCTATTAACTTATTCTTCAGGACACCGTTTTCAAAAACCAATTTTAATTCAGGAATAATCTGAGAAAAAAGTTTTTCAATTTCACAAAAACATTCAGCCATAAGCTGTTGCGAGTCAACGTATGTATAGGTGTAGCAGTTGAAATTTTCAGGCTCAACAAACGCAAGGACGTCATAAATTGAAAAGACTAAGTCAGGCTCGTTATCAATTGATAAACCGAGCCATAAAGTTTGTTGTGCGTATGCTGTTTTACCACGTTCTATATAGTAAATAAGTAAATTAAAGTCGTCAAAAGCAAATTTACAAGCTTCACCATTTTGATTTTTGCCTTTTTTACCTGAAACAATTTTTCTAAATGAAAGCTGAGAGGAGCTTATTACGGTATCAAGTTTTCTGCAGGATGACGTGAAAAATGTGTTCAATTCCATAAAAATCTCCTATCGTGTTAATAAAGTAACACCAATTTTAGTTTAATATTGCCTTTGAGTCAACCAAAAAAACGAAAAAATTAAAAAAGTGTTTTAAAAGATGTTGAAGTAACACTCAGGTTGGAGTATTATTAAATTACAGAATGAAAAGGGGTGCACCTATGCTTTCAAAGAAATTTATTTGTGCTTCATATGATTATGCTACGTACGAGAAATTTGTTCCGTCACCGTATTTCAGAAGAAAGTTCACAATAACCAAAAAGCCTGTAAGATGTACTGTTACAATAGGTGGACTTGGTTTTTATGATGCCTTTATAAATGGTCAGAAAATAACCAAGGGTCTTCTCGCACCGTATATTTCAAATCCTGATCATATTGTTTATTACGATGAATACGATGTAACCCAATACATTGTAGAAGGTGAAAACGTTTTAGGTTTGCAACTTGGTAATGGTATGCAGAACTGTGTTGGTGGCGAAATATGGGATTTCGAAAAAGCCGATTTCCGTGGTGTACCACGAGTTGCTTTTTCAATTGAAACAGAATATATCGACGGCACAACCTATTTAATTGAAGCAGACGAAAATACAAAAACTGCCCCTTCACCCGTTATTTTTGATGACCTTCGTTGTGGTTGCTTTTATGATGCAACAAAAGAAATTGAAAATTGGGCAGAAACAGACTTTTGTGACAGCTATTGGGCAAAAGCTCTTGTTGCTGAAACACCACGTGGCGAAAAAAGAATATGTCAGGCAGAGCCTGTTCTACCCCTGAAACATATCCGTCCTGTGAAAATAAGAAAATGTACTATAAATGAATTTAAACCCGATTCACGTGTTGAACATAGTTGTTGTAACTATCCGTCAAATGAACGTACGGGTTGGCTTTACGATTTCGGGATAGTAACTGCCGGTATAGTAAGGCTCAAAATAAAAGGTAATCCGGGTCAGAAGGTTGATATACAATTTGGCGAGTATCTTGATGAAAACGGAAACCCTGATTATAACAACGTTCAATTTTTGCCGAGAAACTATTCTCAAAGAGATATTTACGTGTTGAAGGGCGATGGTGACGAAGAAATTTTTGAGCCGCAATTTACATATCACGGCTTCAGGTATGCAGTTGTTTTAGGTATAACCGATGAACAGGCAACGGAAGATTTGCTTACCGGCATTATTTGTTCATCAGCCATTGAAGAAAGGGGTAATTTCAGTTGCTCTGACGATACCCTGAATAAGCTTCAGGCTATGGCGAGAAATGCAACTGTTTCTAATTTTTATTATTTCCCTACAGATTGTCCACAGAGAGAAAAGAATGGTTGGACAGGTGATGCAGTAAATTCCTGTAGGCAGACTCATTTGAATCTCAACCCAGATAAAAGTTATAAAGAATGGTTGAGAAATATAAGAAAAGCTCAGGATGAAAAAGGTGGAATTCCTGCTGTTATCCCAACATCCACATGGGGCTATAATAATGGCCCTGCTTGGGATGCAGCATTGACATATTTACCGTATTTTACTTATCTTTATCGTGGCGATAAAGATATTCTCGAAGAAAATGCAGATGCACTTTTCAAGTATTGTATGTTTATTACAAACAAAAGAACTAAAAAAGGAACAGTTAATTATGGCTTGGGTGATTGGTGTCCGGTTACGGTTGTAAAAGCACCGGTTGAGTTGACCTCAAGCATAATGACTATGGATATTCTTAAAAAATGTTCTCACATTTTTTCTGTGCTTGGAAAAAATCTGCAAAAAGAGTTTTGTGATAAAGCATATAAAGAAGTCAGAGATGCTGTAAGAAAATATTTTATTGACTGGGGAACAATGACCGTAACAGGTAACTGTCAGACTTCTCAGTCAATGGCAATTTATTATGATGTGTTTGATGAAAGCGAAAAACTTCAGGCAGTAAAAGTGCTGGTTGATATTATAAAGCAGTCTGATGACCATATTGATTTCGGCTTTTTAGGTATTTTGACCGTATTCAGAGTGCTTTGTATGTACGGTGAATGTGACTTGGCATACAAAATGATAGCAAGAAGTGACTATCCTTCTTTTGGTGATTGGGTTAAAAGAGGCTTTACATCAATGCCTGAACGCTTTTTTAAGGACGGTGAATTTCCCGATTCACTTAACCACCATGCTTTTGCAGACATTTCGGCAATATTTATTGAGTATTTTGCAGGTATAAAAATTAACCCGTACGGTGATGACTGCAAAGAAATAAATATTGAACCGTGTTTTGTAACTGCCCTTAGCAATGCAGCTGCATTTTACGAATCTGTATGTGGTAAGGTCAGTGTAGGGTGGGAAAGAACCTATAACGGAATAAAGCTTAAAGTCGAAAAGCCTGACGGAATATATGGTCAGATTAAGCTTCCCTTTGGTTATAGGTTTGTGAAAACAGGTCTTCCTTTCGGTAAATTTGAAAGTGGTACCTACGAAATCGAAATAATAAATTCTGTGGCGGAAAATATTATAGAGGTGTAAAATGACTGAAAACGTTAAGGTTATAGATTATGGTTTTTTTAACCATGATGGAATAGATTTTGAGTATCACGTAAGTGGTAATGAAAATGGTGAGGCCCTTGTTATGCTTAACGGTAACGGCGGCGACTACCGTTGCTTTGAAGGCGATTTGTACGTGCCGTTATCAGAACATTTTAAAATAATCCGTTTTTCCACAAGGGGTACAGGCAAAACACCATTGGGAGATAAAAAGCTCACATTCGAGCTTTTCTGTGACGATTTAAAAGCACTTCTTGATTACCTTGGTGTATCTTCTGCTAATTTTTGTGGTTTTTCAGATGGTGGTAATTTAGGTATGTGCTTTGCAGTTACTTACCCCACTTACGTAAAAAGACTTGCTGTTTTCGGGTCTAATCTTAACACAAGAGGCACGAAAACAAGAGACCAGTTGGGAATAATTAAAGACCATGCAATTTTTACAATAAAGGCTGCAATTACAAAAGATCAAGAAATGGTAAGACGCAGAGAAATCGAAGGCCTTATGGTAGGTCAACCCCATTTGAATTATAAAAAATTATCGGCAATTAACGTACCGTTTTTAAACGTTTTCGGCGAGTTTGATATGATAAAAAGAAGCCATTCACGTAAAATAACAAAGGCTGTAAAAGGTGCTGAAGAAGTTATGGTTCTTAATGGTGGTCACGGCTCTGCATTCAAGAAAACAGATTTTTTGATTTTGCCTGTTGTTAAAAAATTTTTTGGTGCAAATTAGTGATTCTAAATTTAACAAAATAGCTAAAAATTTTCAGTGTAAATAAGCAAAAGTAATAAATTTACAATTTGTATTGAAATCATAGAAAAATGAGTGTATAATGACTGTGTGAATGTCAAAATGGGTGGGGTATATGTGGTTGAACATCTGTCCCGGCTCGTTTTAAGACTTTTTATTTCATTATCTACGGAGGTAATTATGAAAAAGACAGCAAAGAGATCTCTCGCGATTTTACTTGCCCTTATGACTCTTGTTAGTTGTATCGGTATCAACGTTTCTGCAGAGACAACAGGATTTGAACCTATACGTATTAACTGCACAATGTATGGTGACACACAGACTCAGCGTGGCTTCACATGGTACACAGCTGAAGATTGTGATGCAATCATCGAATACGTTGAAGCAGCTTTATTTGATGCAAACTTCACAAACGGAGTTATGAAAAGAGCTTCTGTTGACGAGTTTGAAGGCTATTATTGCCATAAGGTAGTTCTTGACGGTCTTAAACCCGGCACAACATACTACTATCGTGTTGGCAGCAAGAGAGAAAATGTTTGGAGTGATATCGGTAAATTTGTTACTGATAATGGCGATGGTGCATTTTCATTCCTTGCTATTGCAGACGTTCAGGCTAGCAGCCTTGAAAATTTCCAGCAGGCAGCACTTGTTATGGATCAGGCTATGGCTACTAACCCCAATGCTGAATTTGTAGTTAACCTTGGTGACTTTGTTAACGATTGTACAAACGAAGAATGGAACTGGTACGGTGAAACTTTCGAAAGAGCAAACACAAATCTTACTCTTGTTCCCGTTCCCGGTAACCATGAAGGAAACATCACAAACAAATTCAACGTTAACTGGTTCAACAGTATGTTCAACCTTCTTCCCGGCGACGGTGCAACTAACGGTGTGAACGGTGTTTATTATTCATATGATTATGGTAATGCACACTTCTGTGTTGTTAACTCAAATGATATGTATCCTATGTCACAGGTACAGAGAAACTGGATTATAAATGACCTTATAACATCAGATGCACATTGGAAATTCCTTCTTCTTCACCGTGCTCCTTATTCAGCAGGTAAAAACATCAATAAACCTGATACTCTTGCTATGAGAGAAACAATTATTGATATTGTTGATCAGACAGGTGTTGATGTTGTTCTTTCAGGTCATGACCACATGTACTTCAGAACAAAACAGGTTGCAGGCGATGCAGTTTGTGATACAACTTACGTTACAGAATATTACAACGGCGAACAGGTTACATTTGCAAAAGAACCTGATGGTGCAGTTTATATTCTTCCTTCAACAGCAGGTACAAAGAGATACTCTGTTAACGAAAATGCAATTGATCCCATTAACGAATGTGCAGACGTTATGCTTTCAACAAGCGATATGGGTGGTTGTTTTGCAAACATTGTTGTTGACGGTAACAAAGTTATCTATAAAGCATACGTTGTAAACGATGAAACTCAGGAAATCACTCAGATTGATAGCTATGCTATTATGAAAGATAGTGCAGATGGTGGTAAAGAGTCATATCTTCCCACAGATCCTATCGGTACAGTTGACGGCTTCATGTTCAACTTCTCAGAGTACATTTCTCTTATCATTACTTACATTACAAAACTCCTTCCTCAGCTTATTGCTGGCATGTTCTGATAATTAAATAATAAAAGACTGCGACGGCTTTTTGTTCGTCGCAGTTTGTTTTTTAGGAACTAATATTTTTAAGATTTACTTAATCGTAACACCGGTATAATAATGGGAAAGTATATCTTCAAAAGAATATCCCTGACGGGCTAAATAGTCGGCTCCGTATTGGCTCATACCTATTCCGTGCCCGTAGCCCAGAACGGTAAAAGTTATGTCGTTTTCTGTAGTGCTTATCGTGAAAACAGGGCTCCTTAATGCAAATATGGTTCTTATTTCTTCACCTGTAAAATTCTTGCCGTTAATTTCAGCTTTCAATACCGTGCCTGTTGGTGATGTTTCCGAAATTTTTATTGAATTTAATAAAGTTTCAGGTGAATATTCAATTCCTGCATTAGTCAGGCATTCAGTATAATTTTCCTTTGAAAAAGTTGAAATTGTTGTATGCTGTGGTGATAAAAAATCGCCACTGCTATCCACGCTTACAAGATAGGGGACACTTTCACCCCACAGGGTTTCAGAGCTTTCTGTTTTGCCACAGCTTATAGCAAAAAAAGCAGCTACTATAAGTTGCTCGTTATAATAAATTGCTTTACCTTCAATGGATTTTACTACATTTTTCAACTTAGTTTCCCATTTTTCAAAATCATCTCCCCATTTTTCCCGTCTTTGAGCTTCGTTTATATAACCCTGATGTACAGCTGTATTATCACTTATATGAGCTTCATACGGATTTGACTGATTGTTTTTTAATCGTAAAGCGTTTGTGTAACAGGTAACTGCCTGTGCTTTGAGAGCTTCTTCGTGATAAGCCAGTGGCATTTCTGCAGCTACACTTCCACAAAGATATTCGAACATATCCATCTCAACGTTTTGGTTTTGAGATGAAAGAAAAACAGTTATAGTTTCAGTTTTGTTATTTTCAGATTCAGGTTGCGTGTTTTGAGATTCAACCTTATTTTCTGTGGGTCTATCCTTGCTTAAAGAGGCCGAGACGTTATCTTTTAATGACGATAAAGGTATAATAACAATGGCTATTGCAGCTGAAAGTACAAGAATTAAAAAACGTTTCATATTTTTTTCACCGTTCCTTAAATTTTTATTGATAAAGTTTTATTGACAATGCGTTTAATATGTTATAGAATAATATGAATTATTATTTTGGATTATGAGTAAGTATATTTTAAAGGAGTGAGATATATGCCAACTTACATTGAACCAATAAAAAGCAGTGATTTAACAACTCTTTGTAATGAGTTGAAAAAATACAGTGCCGTACCACAAGAGTATTTCGACAGATTTGAAGTTAAAAGAGGTCTAAGAAACCGTGACGGTAGCGGTGTTATGGCAGGTCTTACAAAGGTTTGTTCCGTAGAAGGTTACTATATTGATGACGGTGAAAGAAAACCTATCGAAGGTCATCTTACATACAGAGGTGTGGACGTTAACAGTATCGTTGATGCTTGTGTTGCTGAAAATCGTTTCGGTTACGAAGAAACAGCATGGCTTCTTCTTTTTGGTTATCTTCCTACTAAAAATCAGTTGAAATTATTCAATAAGGTTCTTTCAGATTCAAGAGAACTCCCTGAAGATTTCGTTGAAGATATGATTATGAAATCACCGTCCCCCGACGTTATGAATAAGCTTCAGCGTTCAGTGCTTTCTCTTTATTCTTACGATAGCAACCCTGATGATATATCTATCGAAAACGTACTTCGTCAAAGTATTCAGCTTATCGCACAGCTTCCTACAATTATGACTTATGCATATCAGGTTAAAAGAAGAAGCTATCTTAAAGAAAGTATGTACCTTCATCCTTTGAAGAAAGGTCTTACAACTGCTGAAACAATTCTTTACAACACACGTTCAAATATGGAATATACAGATGAAGAAGCGAAGCTTCTTGACCTTTGTCTTATTCTTCATGCTGAACACGGTGGTGGTAATAACTCAGCTTTTGCGACAAGAGTGCTTTCTTCAAGTGGTACAGACACATATGCAGCGATTGCAGCAGGTATCGGTTCGCTTAAAGGTCCCCGTCACGGTGGTGCTAACCTTAAGGTTGCTGAAATGCTCAGGTATCTTCGTGAAGACGTTAAAGATATTACTGATGAAGGTCAGATAGCAGATTTCCTTACAAGGATAATCAACAAGGAAGCAGGGGACAGAAGTGGTCTCGTTTACGGTATGGGTCACGCAGTTTATACACTTTCAGACCCAAGACAGAAAATCCTTAAACGTGAAGCATTAAAGTTAGCTGACAAAAAAGGTTATGCAGATGAGTTCAAGGCTCTCGACCTTATCGAAAAGCTTACACCTGAAATTTTTGCAAAGGAAAAGAACAACAATAAAAAGATTTGTGCTAACGTTGACCTTTATTCAGGTCTTATTTATGAAATGTTAGGCATTCCTATGGATCTTTACACACCTCTTTTTGCTGTTGCACGAGTTGCAGGTTGGTCTGCTCACAGAATGGAAGAACTCATTACCGGTAACAGAGTAATAAGACCTGCTTACAAAAACGTTGCAGTACCCAAAGACTATGTTGGTATTTCTGAAAGAGTATCTAACTTTAAACGTCAGACAGCTTATATTCCTCTTGATGAGAGATAATTGAAAGGACTGTGAAAAATGAGTAAAATCAAAGGCTCTTCAAGTGCAGTAAAAATGAAATATCTTCTTATTGTTTTTGCTACTGCAGTTCTTGTTGCCCTTCCTACACGTGTTTATCAGCTTTTAGCTCTTATAGATGTTGAAAACGGTTTTTATAAAGAAAGTGACCTTACAGTTCCCGTTCTCTACGGTGTAGTTGCAGTGTTCACAATTCTTTTCCTTGTTTTAAGCTTCTTGAGTAAAGAAGTACCTTCACCAAAACTTCCTACAGGTAAAAATGCAGTTTTAGGTGTTACTTCACTTGCTATGGTTGCCGGCCTTGCTGTGGATATGGTAGACGTTATTAAAAACACTGTTCCTGTAAATCAGGGAAACAGTCAGATTTTTATAAGCCTTTTAAAATCAAACTTAAATGAACAGGGTGGAGCTTTAACAATTTTAAGATTTGTTTTTGCTTTTTTTGCAATTATTTATTTCCTTGTTTTTGCTATGAGCCATCTTAACGGTAAGGCTTCGTATAAAGAATTCAAGCTTCTCGCCCTTTCTCCTTTATGCTGGAGTATGACAATGCTTGTTTCAAGGCTTATGCATGCCATAAGCTTTACAAAGGTTTCAGAGCTTTTATTTGAAATCTTTATGTTTATGTTTGCAATGCTTTTCTTTATAACCTTTGCACGTATTTCTTCGGGTGTTTTCACTGAAGACAGTATGTGGGGTATATATGGCTACGGCTTTGCAACAGCTCTCTTTGCGGCACTCGTTACAATTCCAAGATTAATTATGTTTGCAGTGGGTCTTGAAAGTGTTGATGGTCATGCATTCAGCTTTCCACAGCTTGCAACACTTGTGTTTGTTCTTTCATATATTTTTGCATCATTAGGTGTAGGCTTTAAAGATGGTGTTAAGAATAGAAAAACAGTAAACGAAATCGTTCTTCCTGATGAAGAAACAGTTATTGCTAAAAAAGGTCAGTCAAAAGCATCAACAGAAAAAATCGTAACAGAAGCTGTTGTTATTGAAGATGTTTCTGTAGAAAAAGAGATTGCTCCCGAAGTTGCTGCAACTGAAATGATTGATCGTCAATTGGCTGAAATTGAAGAAGAATCTAAAGTTATCGAAGAAGTAGTTGAAGAAACTATTGAAGAAGAACCCGAGATTATCGAAGAAGTAGTTGAAGAAACTATTGAAGAAGAACCCGAGATTATCGAAGAAATAGTTGAAGAAATTATTGAAGAAGACCCCGAGATTATCGAAGAAGTAGTTGAAGAAGCTATCGAAGAAGAATCTGAGATTATCGAAGAAGTAGTTGAAGAAGCTATCGAAGAAGAATCTGAGATTATCGAAGACGTAGTTGAAGAAACTATCGAAGAAGAATCCGAGATTATCGAAGAAGAACCTGAGATTATCGAAGATGCAGTTGAAGAGCCGAAGGAAGAAGTTAAGGCAGAAAAAACCAAAAAATCTTCTGTAGCAGGTATATTTAAAAAGCAGAAAGTGGAAAATACTTCTTCAGAAAATGAACTTTCAGCTATCTCTCTTGCTGAATTAAAGAAGAGAAAAAACGAAGAATAATTTAAACGGTGTGCAGGAGGTAAAAAATGTTTTTTAACAATATGATGACCGCCGCACAACAGGTAGTTATTCTGTATCTAATAGTTGCGGTCGGCTTTATAGCCGACCGTTTGCATATTTTCGGTCAGGATACGGCAAAACGTTCTAACGATTTATTGTTTTACGTAATAACTCCTGTTGTTATGGTACAATCATTTATAAATATGGAGTTCAGCACACAAACGGCAAAAGCTTTTGTGATAGCATTCTTTTGTATGCTTGGTACCCTTACCGTCGGCATTTTAATTGCTTTACCGTTTTTTAACAAAGCAGGTAAAAACGGAGCTATATATAAATATGCAGTAAGCTACGGTAATATGGGTTATATGGCATTACCCCTTTGTCAGGCTATGCTTGGCAGTGAAGGTGTGTTTTATTGTTCTGCCGGTGTGGTTGCATTTAATATACTTTCATTTACTCACGGTATCTGGCATATGACTAAAGGTGAAGGCGAAAACAAGTTTAACCCCAAGTTGCTGATTCTCAACCCCGGTGTTATATCTGTACTTATAGGCTTACCGTTGTTTATTTTTGACGTGCAGTTGCCCGATATGATAAATTCTGCAATAACACATATTTCGAATCTTAATACACCTCTTGCTATGTTGTTTTTAGGAACTTATATTGCTAACACCGATATAAAGAGTATGTTTAAAGAGAAAAATATTTATCTTGTTATGGGACTTAAGCTGGTAGTGTTACCTTTGATAATGCTTTCTATATATAAATTGGTCGGTGTAGGTGGTGCTATTCTTACAGCTTGTGTTATTTCTGCGTCGGTACCAAGTGCAAATAATACAGTAATGTTTTCTGCAAAATACGGTAAGGATACAGGTGTTGCATCAAAGGTAGTAGCTTTTTGTTCAGTGGTTTCAGTGCTCACAATGCCTGTTATGATAGCGTTAAGCAAATGAAAATTATGAAAATTCCATTCAATGATTTTTTGCCTTGGGGTGTTTGTAAATATCAGGACTTTAAAGATTCGCTTATAGAATGCAGAGCAAAAGCGAGAATCCCTGAAAACGCCCGAAGTATAATTGTTTATCTTTTCCCTTACTATTTGGGACAGGAGAGTTATAAAGGTATCAATATTTCAAAATATGCCGTTTCGGAAGATTATCATTCGGTTGTTGGTGAGTTTCTTCAAAAGGCAATCAACGACTTGAAAGAACAATATCCTGAAAATATTTTTGAAGCCTTTTGCGATAACTCACCGATTCCTGAAGTCAAGGCAGCAGTTATGTCAGGGTTAGGTGTAAAAGGAAAAAACGGACTTCTTATAAATAAAAAATACGGTAGCTTTTGTTTTATAGGTGAAATTGTTACAGATTTGGAAATTGAATCAACAAAAGCTGAAACGGGTAATTGTCTGGAGTGTGGCAACTGCATAAGGAACTGTCCCGACGGTGCTTTGGGTCCGGTGTTTAAAAAAGAAAAGTGTCTTTCTCATCTCACTCAGGAAAAAGGCGAGTTAAGTGAAAGAACAGCACAGTTAATTTGTCAAACGGGCTGTATATGGGGTTGCGATATTTGTCAGAACAACTGTCCTATGAATAAAAATATAGCAGTTACCCCTATCAAAGAGTTTCTTTTGACTGCAAAAAGCTCGTACAAATTTGGTGATTCTATGGAAAAAAGAGCGTATTCCTGGCGTGGAAGAAAAGTTATCGAAAGAAACTTGGAAATAATGTGTTGTAATGAAGAAAAAAATGAATTATAATGATTGTAGAACAATATATAACTGATTAAAGGAGATGTATTTATGAAACTTGTTGTAGGTATTGTAAACAGCGAAGATGCTAATGACCTTCTTTCTGAAATTACAAAAGCATCTTTCCAGGCAACAAAACTTTCAACATCAGGTGGTTTCCTTAAAATGGGTAACGTAACTGTTCTTGTTGGTGTTGAAGACGAAAAAGTAGACGAACTTGTTGGAATTTTCAAGAATTGCTGTTCAAGAAGAACACAGATGATTTCTGCTACTTCACACACCTTCTTGGGTGACGGCTTTGTTACTGCAGCACCTGTAGAAGTAACAATCGGTGGTGCAACTCTTTTCATACTTGATGTGGACCAGTTTATTAAATTATGATTTATAATAACGAGTTTCCCGAAAGCACGTTAAAAACGCTTGATAGTTTTTTTGCTGACGGAAGGAATCCCCATGCCATTTTAATAGATGGTAGTGGAGAAAAAGAACGTTTTGAACTTGCTAAGCTTGCTGCGAGAATGATGGTTTGCGAAAACAAAGACAGAGTTCCTTGCGGCGAGTGTGAGCATTGCCGAAAAGCAAAAGAAGGGATCCACCCTGATATTATAAAAATATCAAAGCCTGATGATAAAAAATTATTTGTAAAAGCTGATGTTAAAAAAATGGTGGCTGATGCATACCTGACACCTAATGAAGCAACTGTTAAGGTTTATATTATCTGTGAAATGCAGTTAATGAGTGAAGAATGTCAGAACCTTCTTCTTAAAATTCTAGAAGAACCACCATCATATACAGCTTTTATTCTTACTTCACAAACATCTAATGCAGTTATAGGAACAGTTTTATCACGTGTTATAAGGTTAAGATTAGGTGAAGTAATAAGAGATGAATGTTCAGATAAAGCTAAAGAAGTTATAAAAAAACTTTGTGCTGCAGTTATAACACCTTATGAATATGACAGGATTGAAGCAACTGCAGCTTTAGAAAATAATAAAGCACTTACAGTTGAAGTGCTTAACCTTTTTTGTGACGTGTTGAGAGATGCAATAGCCTTGAAAACAGGTGGTAAGGGGTTGCTTAATGAGTTTATTGGTGAAAGCCGTAAGATGGCAGACCGACTTCAATTAAAAAAACTTCTTGATATGTACGATTTTGTAAACGGTTTAGTTAAATCTCTCGATAATAACCCTAATTACACTTTACTTTGTACAGTTTTATGTGCAGGTATTTAAATAAATATACGAAGTATACGGAGAATTAAAATATATGGCAGAAGTTGTAGGTATTCGTTTTAAAGAAAACGGCAAAATTTATTATTTTGACCCCGATTCAAAAGAGTTTTCTAAAGGCGAACAAGTTATTGTTGAAACCGTAAGAGGCATTGAGTGTGGTACGGTTGCAACACCTAATCATAAACTGACTGACAGCGAAATTATCCATCCTCTCAAAAAGGTTGTAAGAAAAGCAACAGAGGAGGATATTAAAACAGTTGAAATCAACAGGAAGAAGGAAGCAGAAGCTTTCGATTTTTGTGTTAAAAAGGTTGAACAGCTTGGTCTTGAAATGAGCCTTGTTGAAGTTGAATGTGCTTTTGACGGCAGTAAAATGCTTTTCTATTTCACTGCTGATGACAGAGTGGATTTCAGAGAGCTTGTTAAAATTCTTGCAGGTAATTACCGAACAAGAATAGAAATGAGACAAATTGGTGTCAGAGACGTTTCTAAAATGCTTGGTGGTTTAGGCATTTGCGGCAGACCTTTCTGTTGTTCACAGTTCCTTGATGATTTCCATCCTGTTTCAATAAAAATGGCAAAAGAACAGGGACTTTCACTTAATCCGACAAAAATCAGCGGTACTTGTGGCAGACTTCTTTGTTGCCTTAAATATGAACAGGAAAGTTATGAATATCTTGCAAAAATAACACCTCGTGTCGGCTCGGTTGTAGATACAAGAGAGGGTAGGGGTACCGTTGTTGAAAACAGTCTTATTACAGGTATGTTGAAGGTTCAGCTTGACAGAAGACCCGAAGCAATACCGGCACAGTTTAATCGTAGCGAAGTAAGACTAGTAAAGGGTGCCAGACCTGTAAGCAACGATGAAGATAATTCTCAGGAATAAAAATATAAAAAATTTCTATTGATTTTCACAGAATATGTGATACAATAAAACAAAAAACAAGGAGGTCAGACAAATGGCATACAAAATTACTGATGATTGTATCTCTTGCGGTGCATGTGCAGCAGATTGTCCCGTTGAGGCTATCTCTGAAGGCGACGGCAAATACGTAATCGATGCTGATACTTGCATTGATTGTGGTGCTTGTGCAGATTCTTGCCCTGTAAATGCTCCTGTTCAGGACTAATAGCAGATTATTTTGCTGTTAAGCAAATTTTAATTAAAAAAACCTTGTGTTCTTGTGAACACAAGGTTTTTTTATATTTACTTTTTTGTCAATATATAAGTAAATAATATATGAATTTATATAAAAGTATTTGTATTTCTGTAAATCTGTGATATAATGAAACGGATAATGGGATATTTGTCAGCAGATTTAAAAAATCTTTTTGAAAGAGGTGCTTTTTATGTCTATGAAAAAATTGTTGGATATTACCGATTTTTCAAGAGAAAGTCTCAGAGAAGTTTTGAATCTTATGAGCTTTTTAAAAACAAATACAGGCACTTATTCTCAAGAGTTAGATAAAAAAGTTGTGGCAAACGCTTTCTATAAAGAAGATAAAAATACAGAAGCTGCTTTTACTGCAGCAGCAGTCCGTATGGGTGGCAGCACAATGAATTTTTCAAAATCTGCAAACGGCAGTCTTAAAGATGATGTAACGGTTATGTCTTCTGTATCAGACGTTATTGTTATGTCACATCCTAAAAAAGGAGCTGCAAGAGCAGCATCTTTATATGCTACTGTCCCTGTTATAAATGCAGGTGATGGTGGAAGGGCCTATCCCATAAAAACTCTTGCTGATTTTTCAACTGTGTGGATTGAAAAAAATCATATTTCAAATATGAAGATTGGCTTCTTAGGTGACTTTTCAAACAATTCACTTGTAAAAAATCTTCTTCAATGTTTAAGTCTTTATAATGGTAACGAGTTTTATTTTGTTTCGGTAAACGGTAAGCCGTTGCCACAGGAATTAGTCACCATAATGACCAAGAAAGAAAAAAGCTATCAGGTTTTTGATAATCTTTTTGATGTTATTCCCGAACTTGATATCTTATATATGACCGAAGTAACAAAAAACAGCTTTGAGTCAGAAATTCAGTTTGAAGCTTTAAAGCATAAATTTATTTTAGATGAAAGAATGCTTCTTACTGCAAAGCAGGATCTTGTTATTCTTCACCAATTTCCCAGGGGCGTTGAGCTTGATATGTCAGTTGATGAAGATTCAAGAGCAAAATATGTGGGTGCACTTGACAGATACGTTGATGCTTGCAGTGTGGGTATTCTTAAAACAGTTACAGGTAAAGCCGGTAGAAATATTAAAGCAGATTTTGAAGAGTCTACCCACAACGAAATTTGTGGTAAAGCCGATTGCATTACATCTTCAGAAAAATATCTACCATCTTTATTTTACGAGCTGGCAGACGGCAGACTCATATGCAAATACTGTGGTCAAGAGTTGAAAGCAAATGAATAAAAAAATACTTGTTATAGAAGGTTCAAATCGTAACGGCAGCTATACTAATAATCTTTGTAACAGTGCTGTTAATGGTTTAGAAAATACAGAAATTGAAATTTTTAATACATACAGAACGGCTTTTGAGTTCTGTAACGGTTGCAATTACTGTGAAGAAAACGGTATTTGTATCCACCGTGATTTAGATGCTTTCTGGAAAAGCTTTGAAACAGCAGATTTAATGATTTTCTCAACACCTGTTTATAACGGTGGTTTTTCAGCCCCGATTAAAGCACTTATAGACAGATTTCAATTTTACTACACTTCATTTTATAAAAACGGCAAGGTTCAGGCTATAAAAAAACGCAGAAAAGCAATTCTTGTTGCTACTGCAGGCAGAAGTGGTGTTGAAGCTACAGAATATATGGAAAAACAATTGAAATGTGCTTTTACCATATTAAATGTTGAGTATAAAGGCTCAGTTTTATGTTCCCATACAGATACTCAGCCTGATTTTGAAAAAGCAAAAGCAGAACTAATCTCTCTTTTAAAAAGGAGTTTAAATGATGAATAAACGCAAAAAGAAAATAATATCCGTAGTTGCGGTTGTTGTACTTGTTGCAATTACCTTTGGTGTAATTGGTACAGCCCTTACCGTTACAGACGGAATGTTCAGCAACAACACACCTATGAAAATAACTCCGAATGCTGAAGTTATCGGTAGTATAGACGTAAAAGGTGATTACGAGGCATACATTTTTGAAATACCACAGAATGGTGTTCTTACGGTACGTCTTGACCACGATAATCTTCTCGATTCAATCAAATGCGGTTTTGTTGTTACTCTTTATAAAATTATTGATGGTGAAAGTCATCTTTATAAAGAGATTACATATTTCAAATC
The DNA here is from genome assembly GCA_045657085.1 of Acutalibacteraceae bacterium. Taxonomy (GTDB): domain Bacteria; phylum Bacillota; class Clostridia; order Oscillospirales; family Acutalibacteraceae; genus DTU089. The sequence continues at coordinate 28,414 of JAZOSL010000094.1, forward strand.
CTTCTGGAGTGACGTTACTTCAAGCTGGGGTGAAACAGGAGTAACACCGGGTACGTACAGTATCGTTGTTGAGCCGGGTATTGATATTCTTTATTCTGATTTTACTCTTGTTACATTATTTACTCCAACAGAGAGATACGAAAAAGAAATAAATGACACAAAGAGTGCGGCGACACCTGTAGAAATAGGTACAACTTATTACGGTTCTGCTTCACAGCGTATTGAAGAAACTGATGCAGACTGGTACAGCTTTAGCATAAATCAGGATTCTTGTGTGAATATAACCTTTGCCCATCAGGACCACAAAATTCCTTCAGCAGGTTGGAACATAAGAGTATATAACGAATTTGATCAGCTTATAAGCGAGTTTACTTCTAAATTAAGCGATGCTCTTATACAAACAGGTACCTTAGGTTTAAGAACAGGTAAATATTACGTTCAGGTTGAATCTCAGGCACCTGTTGTTGATACCTACAAAATTCAGGTCGGTGCAGATATTGCAGTTAATCACGAATTTGAAATCAATGATAATCCTGCAACAGCAACCGAATTACCTTTAGGTGTTGCAATAAGTGGTTCGCTTGCTGACAAGCTTCTCAGCCTTGATAAAGACTATTACAGATTTACCGTTCCTTCAGACGGTGTAATTGACTTTGAATTTTCTCATCCCGTTTTAGAAGGTGATAAGGGTGGTTGGAACGTCAGAATCATAAAGCTTGAAGCAGATGGCACACAAAATGAAATGGTTAAGAAAACATCCAAATGGAATGACGGTGGTATAAAAATTTCTAACGTTGGTCTTTCGGCAGGTACATATTATGCTTGTATAGACGGTGACTCTTTATCATACAACAGTGTATCTTATTCTTGTAAATGGAGCTTCACTGAAAGAAACAATTACGAAAAAGAATTTAACGATACACTTTATACAGCAAATAGTATTGAATTTAATAAAGAGTATCAGGGTGCAATTATTTCTAAGGATACTGAATACATCTTCGACGAAGACTATTACACATTTAACCTTGCAAACGAAACAAGTGTAGCTCTTGAATTCAGTCATACAAGAGTATTTGAAAGTCAGGAAGCATGGTTGTTTGCAATTCTTGATGAAAACGGAAACGTTATCGCAGAAAAAGAATGTTACCTTAACGTAGGTCGTGACCATATCACAGACGTTGTTCTTCCCGCAGGAACATACTACGTACGAGTTAAGGGTGGTTTCCAGAGTAACGAAGACGTTTACACCATCAAAATGAACGGTGCGGTGAATTAAATTTGAAAAAACTTTTATGCGTGATTGCGACATTGACCCTCCTTTTTACGGGGGGCTGTGTCGGGTCAGGCAATAACACGAAAAATAATAAAGATGTTATTGCAACCTCTTTTTATCCCATTTACATTTTTACCCTTAACATTGTTCAGGGTATAGATGATATTGAAGTCAGATGTATGGCAGAACAGAACATCGGTTGTCTTCACGACTATACTCTTACTGCAAAAGACGTGAGACTTCTTAATGATGCCAAAGCATTTGTTATCAATGGTGCAGGGATGGAAAGCTTTATTGAAGATGCTTACGAAAATGCAGAAAACATTTTCGTAATTGATTCATCTTCAGGAATTTCTCTTATTTGTGATGATGAGCATACTCACCACGAAGATGCTGAAGAAAAAGAAGCATCTCACGGTCATTCTCATAATCATTCGGAAAATTCTCATATATGGCTTTCTGTTGAAAATGCAAAAAAACAAATTGAAAATATTAAAAACGGTCTTGTGCAGATTTATCCCCAATATGAATTGCAGTTTGAAGAAAACTATGAAGCTTATATGAACAGATTGACTGAGCTTGAAAAAGAAACAGAAAGCTGCCGTGCACAAGTGAAGGATAAAAAGGTTATAACGTTCCATAAAGCATATGATTATTTAGCAGTTGATACAGGCTTTGAAATCGTTGCTTGTGTAGAAAGCGACGAAGGTGGGGAGCCTTCGGCAAAAAAACTTGCACAGTTAAGTGAATACATAAAAAATGAAAGTATATGTGCATTGTTCACTGAGCCACAGTATAAAGGCTCAGCAGCAGATATTTTAAAGAACGAAACGGGTATAAGCATTTGCGTTCTTAATCCCGTTACAAGTGGTCAGGCTTCTCTGACTTCTTACGAAGATATTATGAAGGAAAATTATGAATTGCTTTTAAAGGCGGTGAGTTAAAATGGCATCCGAAAACGGCTGTGGTCTTTGTAAAATAAAAGTAGATAATATCGGTGTAAAAAAAAGTGGAGAAGTGCTGCTTTCGGACGTTTCTTTTGAGCTTCACTGTGGTGAACTTACTGCTTTGATAGGTGTTAATGGTGCAGGTAAAACTACACTCGTTAAATCAATATTAGGTGAAATCAAACACGAAGGCACAGTTTCTTTTGAATCTCATCACGGTGAGAAAATTAATAACATAACCATTGGTTACGTGCCTCAACATCTTGATTTTGACCGATCAGCTCCCGTAAGTGTAGAAGATTTCCTTATGATAGGCAGGACAACAACTCCGATTTGCTTTTCAAAGAAGAAAAAGATAGCAAAAGAGCTTGACGAAATGCTTGAAACAGTTGGTTGTAAGGAATTGAAAAAAAGACGTTTAGGTGAACTTTCAGGTGGCGAGCTTCAACGAGTTATGCTGGCAAATGCTTTGTATCCCTTACCCGAGCTTCTTATTCTTGATGAACCTGTTTCAGGTGTGGATGCTGCAGGTAGTGAAAAATTCTATGAAGTTATATCTGATTTAAAGCAACACTATCATATGGCAATAGCAATGGTTTCTCACGATTTAGGTATCGTAAGGGATTTTGCAGATAACGTTATTCTTATAAATAAATCCGTTCTCAAAAACGGTGATGCAAAATATGTTTTTGCCTCTGATGAATTCAGCAAAAGCTTTTATAGCTTAACTAAGGAGGCAGACCGGTGAATATAATATATAATATTTTTCAGACAGTGCTACCTTTTGGTTGGGCAGACTATAAATTTATGGTAGACGCTTTTGTTGCTGTTATTCTTATTGCCCCTCTTATGGGTGTTTTAGGTACAATGGCAGTCAACAACAAAATGGCATTCTTTTCAGATGCTTTAGGTCATAGTGCATTTACAGGTATTGCTTTAGGTGTGCTTTTAGGCATACATAATGAAATAATTTCGTTAATAGCTTTCGGTGTTTTTCTTGCCCTTGTTATAACAAGAGTGAAAAATAAAGGGAAAGCATCATCAGATACTGTAATAAGTGTGTTTTCGTCAACTGCCGTAGCATTAGGGCTTCTCGTGTTATCATATGGTGGTGGTTTTTCAAAATACAGTGCGTATCTTGTAGGCGATATTTTAAGTGTATCTTCTCAAGAAATACTTTGCTTGTTTATAACTCTCATAGCAGTAATTGTTATATGGTCATTAATCTATAATAAGCTTCTTATTATTTCTATAAACAGGGAGTTGGCAGCAAGCCGTGGCATAAAAACAACACTTTACGAAAATGTTTTCGTTATAGTTGTAGCTGTTGTTGTTATGCTTTCTATAAAGTGGGTAGGTATTCTTCTTATAAATTCACTTCTTATTTTACCTGCTGCCTCAGCAAGAAATATCGCGAAAAATTCAAGGCAATATCTTGCAGCTTCTGTTGTTATTTCTTTGATTTGTTCCGTTAGTGGATTGCTTGTATCTTTTTATGCAGATACTTCTGCAGGTGCAACAATAGTGACGGTTTCAGCAATAGTATTTTTTGTTACTTACGTATTCAGAAAAAAATAAAAAATTATTCCGAAAGGACTGTATATAAATGTTGTTTTCTCAGGATATAGGCGTAGATTTAGGAACAGCCAATACCCTTGTATTTGTTAAAGGTAAGGGTATAGTTATAAGAGAGCCTTCAGTTGTGGCTGTTGATGAAAGAACAAATCCTAAAACTGTTGTAGCCGTTGGTGCAGATGCAAAAAAAATGATAGGCAGAACACCGGGCTCAATTACTGCTGTAAGACCACTTAAGGACGGTGTTATCGCAGACTTTGATATGACTTCTGATATGCTTAAGGAATTTATAAAAAGAGCTATCAGTGGTTCACCATTTAACAGAGCAAGAGTTATGATTTGCATACCGTCGGGTGTTACCGAGGTTGAAAGACGTGCTGTTCACGATGCTGCTAAAAGTGCAGGTGCAAGGTACGTAAGCCTTATTGAAGAGCCGATGGCAGCAGCAATAGGTGCAGGTCTTCCTGTTTTAGATGCAACCGGTAGTATGATTGTAGATATCGGTGGTGGTACAAGCGAAGTTGCTGTTATTTCATTAGGTGATATCGTTACCTCTAAATCTGTAAGAGTTGCAGGTGATACTTTTGACGATGCAATTATTTCATACGTTAAAAGAACCTTTAATCTTCTTATCGGTGAAAGAAGTGCTGAAGATATAAAATTAAAATTAGGCTCTGCTTATCCTTACGAGGGTGAAGCAGCTATGGAAATAAAGGGTAGAAACCTTATTGACGGACTTCCGAAATCTGTAGAAATTACAAGTGAGCAGGTGCGTGAAGCACTTGCTGATCCTGTTGACCAGATTCTTGATGCAATAAGATATACTCTTGACAGAACTCCACCAGAGCTTGCAGCCGATATTATTGAAAGAGGTATAACGCTTACAGGTGGAGGCGCACTTCTCAGAGGGCTTGATAAGCTTATTTCTACCGAAACAGGTATGCCTGTAAACGTTGCTCAGAATCCTATCGACTGCGTTGTTAACGGAACAGGTATTTGTCTTGAAAAAGACCTTTTAGGCTTTAAGAAGGGTTAAAAAATGAAAAGATTTTTACAAAGCTCAGTTTTTAAAAACCTTGTAGTAGTTGTTTCGGTAGTTATAATCGGTGTTGTGACTGCTTCATTAAGCCATAATGCATCGTCACCCATAACAACTGCACTAGGTACAATTTTTTCTCCTTTACAGAAGCTGTCATCATACGTTGCAGATAATGTTGAAGGCTTATCTGCAGCATTTGAATCATCTTCTGTATATATAGAAGAAAACAAAGCATTGAAAAATGAAATAAAAGAATATAGAAAAAAACTTGCAGATTACAATGAACTCAAAAACAAGGTGGATGCTTACGAAGAATTTTACGGAATCAAGCAGCAAAACCCTGATTATGAATTCAGTTACGGTGCTGTGATTTCAAAAGACGTGGCAGATGCTTATGATTCTTTCGTTCTTGATATAGGCTCTAAGGACGGGGTAAGTGTTGATGACCCTGTTATTTATGGTGAGTATGTAGTAGGTATAGTGAAAAAAGTTAATTTTTCTACCTGCGTTGTTTATTCGGTTCTTGACCCGAGAGTTAATATAGGTGCTTTTGAGTCCGGTACAAGAGAATACGGATATGTTTCAGGCGACTCAAAGCTTTATAACTCAGGTCTTTGCAAGCTTTCAGGTCTTGATAATTCAACATCAGTTGTTGGTGGTGGACTTGTTTGTACGTCAGGTGCAGGTGGCGTTTTCCCCAATGGCCTTATTATAGGTGAAGTAACTGCAGTTCATAATGATGAAGTTTCTTCTGCTTATTATGCCGAAGTAAAACCATATATTGACCCTGATGAAATAACAGATGTTTTTGTTATAACTTCATTTGAAGGTCAGGGCGAAGAAGATATTTCCGATTAAAAATTAATTTTATTAAAACAAAAACAGGAAAGGGGTGACACCTTGCGTTACGGTGATAATAAACCTAAATATATAAGATGGGCAATTTTTGCTATAATAATTATTATTTCAGCCGTGCTTCAGAATTCATCAGGTGGATTGATAGAAATTTTCGGTGCAAGGATGTTTGTGCTTCTTCCTGTGTGCGTTTCAATAGCTATGTTTGAACGTGAAGTACCCGCTGCAATATTTGGAGCGTTTGCAGGTGCTTTGTGGGATGTTTCAAGTGGTGCTGATGGCTATAACACATTGATTTTGATGCTTTTAAGTGCAACGGTGTCATTGCTTATAAGCCATTTGATGAGAAACAATATTGTTACGTCACTTGTTTTGGGTGTGGGTGCAACTTTAATATACGAAATTATTTATATTGTAAGAATTGCATTTGCAGGGAACCCTATATACAGAATATTGACGTTCTATTTACCATCGTTGGTTTTAACGGTTGTTCTTGTTCCCTTGTGTTACCACATTATAAAAAAAGTTTACTCAAATTTACGTGTTTCTGAATAGGTGAATATATGTCTATTGAGTTAAGAAAAAGAAGAAGAATATCAGGTACTGTTATAATTGCTCTGTGCTTTTTGTTTTTAATTCTTGCCGTCGGTAAAAATCAGATTATAGACGGTGACGAATATAAACAGGCAGCAGAAAGTCTTGCTGTTTCAAGCAGTACCGTTAAAGCATCGAGAGGTGAAATTCTTGATTGCAATGGTAACCCTCTTGTTACAAACAGGCAGGGTAATTCTGTTGTGTTTAAATATGCAGAGTTCCCTGATGCTGACCATCAGGAAGACAGAAATAAACTTATTCATTCACTTATTAAATTATTTGAAAAAAATGGAATTCAATGGATAGACAGGCTTCCGCTTATTTATGAAAACAATAAACTTATTGTTGATGAAAATAAAATGACGGAGTTCAAGTATATGGTTTCAGAGAGTATGCTTGAAATGGAAAAGGGTGAAAAAGCATCTGCAGATGATTGTCTTGACGCCCTTATTAAAAGATATATGCTTGAAGATTATTCAAGGCAGGATGCAAGAAAAATTGCATCTGTTTGCTTTGGAATGAAATATTTTTCATTCCCCACCACATCTTCTTATACGTTTGCTGAGGACGTGCCTACAGAAATTGTTTCTGTGATCATGGAAAAGAGCAGCACTTACCCCGGTGTAGTGTCTGAAAATGTAAGCTATAGAGAGTATAGTGACACTATCAGCTACTCACATATTTTAGGTGTTGTAGGTTCAATAAGTGCAGAAGAATATGCTTCAGAAGCTAAAAAGCTTGAAGAATTATTAAGCGATGAAACTCTTACGGGTACTGAAATAAGAAATTTAAAAAACAATGCCTATTCTCTTAATGATACCTATGGCAAAAGTGGTATAGAAGCTGCTATGGAAAAATATCTGAGAGGTACAAACGGTATTAAAACAACTACAACAGCTTCTGACGGAACTGTTACTGAAGAATATCTTACAAAACCTGTTCAGGGTAATACTGTTTTTACGACTATTGATGGTGAACTTCAGAAAATAGCAACACAAGCACTTGCAGATATGCTTGTTGACAATAAAAATTCGCCCTATTTCGGTACTGCAGGAGCAATGGTTGTATTGAATTGTAAAACGGGTGAAATTCTTGCAAGTGTTTCTTTGCCCGGCTATGACATTACAAGATATTTTGCAGATTATAATCAGTTGGTAGCAGATACTCAAAGCCCCTTGTGGAACAGAAGTACTCAGAGTGCGTATGCACCCGGCTCTACTATGAAGCCTGCAATAGCTATTGCAGCACTTGAAGAAGAAATTATAACGATTGATTCTGCCGAGTATTGTGGCAGTCACTTCGTTTTAGAAGATCAGACTTTTAAATGCCTTTCAACCCACGGTTATATAAACGTTACCACAGCGATTCAGAAATCTTGTAACATTTTCTTCTTCCAGATGGGTCAGAAGCTTGGTATTGATAAAATGAATAAATATTGTAGTCTTTTGGGATTGGGTCAGAAGACAGGTGTTGAACTTCCTGAAGCAGAAGGGATGCTTGCCAGTGTAGCAAACAAAGAAGCTGCAGGTCAGGTGTGGAATCCGGGTGATACTGTTCAGGCTGCCATAGGTCAGTCAGACAACCTTTTCACACCATTACAGCTTGCAAACTATTGTGCAACAATAGCAAACGGTGGTACTCGCTTAAGACCATATATAATTAAATCTGTTCTTTCTTCTGACATGTCAGAGGTTATTTATGAAACACAGACAGAAGTTCTTAATACTTTAAACGTAAGTGAAGAAAATCTTGATATAGTTAAGTCGGGTATGAGAGACGTTGTCGTTAATACGGGCTGTAATAAATATTTTAACAACTGTATTGTAGCTGCTGCAGGAAAAACAGGTACATCTCAGGTTAAAAGAAAAATTGATACGGGTGCAACAGTTGTTTGTAATAACGGTTTCTTTATAACTTTTGCACCGTATGATGACCCTGAGCTTGCTATTGCAATAGTTGCTGAAAACGGTCAGTCAGGTAGTAAAACTTCTCAGGCAGCAGTTCCGGTTTACAATTATTATTTCTCGCAAAAAACAAACTTCGATACGGTAGATACCCCTAACACATTTATTCCATAAGAGGTGAAACAATGAAAGTTATATCAGTTGTATCTGCAAAAGGTGGCGTCGGAAAATCAACCTTTTGTGTTGGTATAGGCAGATTGCTTGCTCTTCACGATAAAAGAGTTCTGCTGGTTGATATGGATATTGGTGTGAGAAGCCTTGATATTCTTTTAGGTGTATCAGAAAAAACCGTATACAACTGGGGTGACCTTGTAAAAGGTAACTGTGATTTCAGAAAAGCCGTTACCGAAGTTGCAAATAATCTTTATCTTCTTGCTGCACCTATAGATTTTTCAGAAGAATATTCTGAAGAAGGCTTTAAAAAAGCAATAGGTAATTATTTAAAGGATTTTGACTATATTTTTCTTGATTCACCGGCAGGCCTTGAAAGTGGATTTAAGCTTTCATTATGTGCTTGCGACGGTTGTGTTGTTGTTTCTACACCTGACAATATAAGTATAAGAGCTGCATCTTATGCTTGTGAAAAGGTTCGAAATTCAGGGGTTGAGCAAGTAAGACTTGTAGTTAATAAATTTAATAAAAAGGTACATAAAAATATAAATGTAGATGATATTATAGATGTTGTCGGTGCACGTCTTTTAGGTATAATTCCCGATTCTTCTGAAATATATAAATCTGCAAATGGTGAAAAAATACCTTATGACTGTAAAGGTAATATGGCTTTAGTAAGAATATCTAAAAGATTGAATGGAGAAAATATTCCTTTCAGAGTAAAGAATTTATAAAAATATTGACTTTTAAAATAAAAGTTGTATAATGACAGTGCAAATGATTTGTAGCTACGTTATTTGCCGAAAATAAAACAGGGGAGCTGACGGACGTCGGCTGAGAAAGAAAACATTCCTTTTCTGACCCTAATAACCTGATGCGGATAATGCCGTCGTAGGAAAAATACTTCTGAGTACGTTCTCTCTATGGCTGTGTTACCGCCGTAGGGAGATTTTTATTCGGAGGAAAAATTATGAATGAATTAACAAAAAAAGAAAAAACAAGACGATTAGCTGAAAGTGCATTGATGATAGCTCTGGCAACAATACTTGCAGAGTTTGCTGTTTTTGAATTTCCGTTTGGTGGAAGTGTGACTCTTTTCAGCCAGTTACCTATAGTAATACTTTCGTACCGTTATGGTGTGAAATGGGGGTTGGTAACAGGCTTTACCATGTCACTTCTTCAGATGATTTTTGGTGCAGCAAACTTTTCATACGTCAGTGGAATAAGTTCGTATCTTATTCTTGCCTTTGCCGATTACATAGTTGCATTCACAGCATTAGGCTTAGGTGGTATATTTAAAAATGTTGTGAAAAAACAATCCTATGCTTTAGCATATGGTAGTGTACTTGTTTCAATTATAAGATACGTTTGTCATATTATAAGTGGCGTTACCATATGGAAAGAGTATGCAGGGGATATGAATGTTTTTGAATACTCTGTTACTTATAATGGTGGTTATATGATTCCCGAATTGATAATAACCGTTGTGGGTGCAATTATTGTGGGTTCAATATTTGATTTTACAACAAGCGAAATCAAAGTTTTTAAAAGGAAGAAGTAAATAAACAAAATTAAAAAGTAAAAAAATTGTAAACCTCCTTGAGATATTAGTAAAAATGTTTGAAATTTACTGTTAATAGTGGTAAAATGAAAACAACTAATTTTAGAGTCCGTATGTACTCACTCATAGGAGGTTTTTCCTTTGAAAGACGAAAAAGATTTGCTCGTTGATGGCGAGGCTGAGGGTAATACTGAAAATTTGCCTGAAGAAGCTGTAAAGGATTTGACAGCCGTTTCAGAAGATACTTTGTCAGCAGCTCTTGATAAGAGTGCCAGTTATGGCGATGCTGCTCTTAATGATGAGCTTGAAAAATTGGCTCAGACTTTTAAAGCAGAGCTTGAGAAAGCAAAGAGCATGACTGAAGAAGAGCTTATCAAAAAAGGTGTTCTTACTCCTGAATACGAAGATGAATTGGGAGCTATACCTGAAGATGAGCTTTGCCTTTGCTGTAACGAAAAAAGAAGAGCAAAAGAATTTGGCGAAAATTATGAATATTGTACCGATTGCCGAGAGGCTATGAAAAGGTATCCGTTCAGCTTTCAAAGTCTTTTAGCTTTTGCAGTAGTGATTGTTTTAGCAGTGCTTTCTGTATATAGCTTTTCTCTTGATTTCATTCCGTATAATACAGTCAGAGAAGCTAATAAATATCTCAGAGAAAATAAACTCGATTCAGCTATGTCTGCCTTTGATGGTGCGATTTCTGCTTTTGAAGATAAAGAAATAGTTGCAAAAAAATTGTACCTTACAACGTCTAAAATATTATTCAATACCATGCCCAGTGGAGTAAATTCTATGGCAGATATCGTTAACCGGCTAGATACTGCACTTACAGATTTTGAATCGAGAATGCCTGTATATGGTGAGTACATTAATCTCAGGAAAGACACACTTGTTCTTTCTGCAACAATGCAGAAATTCTATGAAATAGTTGAAAATGAAGAGTATACTGATTTTGAAAATATGAGTAATGAAACATATACTGCGGCTATGACGGAAATCGGTTCACTTATAGATACAGAGGTTTCAGTTGTTTCAAAAGATGGTAAAACAACAGAGAACGTTCCTGCAAATGAAGGTATGGTTCGTTTTTGTCAGTATATGTATGCGTACTCTGCAGGAAAATATGCTGATTCCTATCAGTATATGAGAGAAGTATATGAAACAGAGCCATCTTTCTTATGGCTTTATGCTTATGAGTTAGGTGTGGTTGACCTTCAAAAGGGTATCTTTGACGAAGCTGAATTATTTGCGGATGCAATTCTTGATGTTAACGTTGAAGCTGGAGACGGATATGCCCTTCATTCATCAATTTCACGAATGAAAGGCGATTTTAACGAAGCTGTTGAATGGGCTGATGAAGGTCTTTCTTATGATTCAACTTACTCAGAGCTTATAAGGTTAAAGGCTATGGCTTATGCTGCAGACGGTAATTTCGAAAAAGCTAAAGAAAGTGTAGATGAAGCAATTGAGCTTGGCAGTTACGGTATGCTTCATATGACTGCGATAGTTATTGAAAACGAGTTAGGCAACAAAGATACAGTTCAAGCTTATCTTGATGAGCTTGAAGAAAATGGTGTTGATGTGACTGAAAGACTTCAGGAGTACCTTGATGGAGAAGTTACTGTTCAGCAATTATTTACGGAAGGAACAGGTGATGTAGAATGACAAATTTATATGTTGCAACACGTGTTCTGACCTTTTTCGGAACAGTTTTAAGATGCTTTTGGGAACAGTTGGTTTGCCGTATTTGTGGCATACCCGCAGAAGATGTCAGACCATTTAAGGTGTCTGAAATTTGTGGTCATGTTGAGCATGAATTGGTAAAAACTAAAAAACAAGCGTTTCTGATATGCTTTGTACCGTTCTTTTTTAATTTTGTTTTATCTGTTTGCTTTCTTTTGGGTGGTGCCTATAAGCTTATTTTTATAGGTGATTTTAAAACTCTTACCGGCTACCTTTTCTTCTGGTTGGGAATTTCATTGGCAGCGAACTGCGTGCCATCTTTTGAAGATGTTTTATCCTTTAAAGATGTTTTTTACGGTGAACAAAGCAACAAGTTTTTAAAAGTTGTGTTAGCTCCTTTCTATTGGGTTATATACGGACTTTCTTTTATTGAAAGATATTCTGTTACATTTGTATTATCAATAATCTTTTCAGTGGCTTTCCCGTATATTTTTAACATCTTTTTTCCGTTGATAATATCAATTTCTCAGATAAACTCATAAAAATAAAGGCTTAACGGTTTTGCCGTTAAGCCTTTTTATATTAATTATGATTTTTTAAAATTATGGTATTTTACATAATATCAGAAGTCAATACAATTTCATCATTATCGGTAAAATAAGCTATAATACCGTTTCTGTGTTCCGTTGCAAAAATGGGTGCTTTTGCAACCATTGTAAGATTCCACTTTACGTTAGGATAAATTTTACCGATTTTATTGGTGCAAATAGCAATCTCAGGTTTTAATACTTTTAAAAATGAAATTGATGATGAACCGTAATAACCGTGATGACCTATCTTTAAAAGATCTATGTCACCAATATCGTTACAGTAAATATCTTCAAGACCTGAAGTTCGTGTAAAGTCTGCTGCAAGAAAAGCAGATTTATCACCTTTTTTCACGATAACACCAACACTGTTGGCATTTTCTCCATTGCCTGCAACTTCTTCAGGGGTAACGGTGTTTATAAAGGTTAATTTAAAATCACCGAAAACAAATTCATCGTCAGGTAAATCTTTTATAACAGGAATATTTCTTTCGTTTAAAACAGAGATTATTTTTTCATGAGTTTGTTTGTTGCCCCAGTCTTCTGTTTCAATATCTGTTGCAATATCAACACTAAATTCTTTCAGGTAAACTTTTTTTGCAGAAATGGATTCGTCTTTAAAAATTGCTTCGAAATTTCCTATGTGGTCGTAATGGTTATGAGTAGCCAGAGCAAATTCAAAAGATATTTTGCCGTTTTGGTCAGAAAAGTTTTTTCTGATGTAATCTAAAACGTCATCTTCATAACCTTTGTATTCAGTTTTTCTTCGTGGGTTGTTATTCCCTTCGCCTGAATCAATAAGTGCAAATTTGCCATTGCTTTCAATGATTATACAGTCAGAGTTTGCAGTGTTGAGAAAATGTATTTTGTCATCACCGTTTTTATTATCGAAAGTTTCTTTTTCAATTTTTATACTGTTTACATACTTATTACCAATTGCAACAACTGCGATATCGAGTATAAAAACTGAAAGCATAATTGAAGTGATAACCCATGTGGCAATAACTCTTGCCGTTTTTTTCTTATCTTTTATCATTTAATTTTCCTCCTTGCAACAGGTAAAGCCATAAGCAAGCAGAGAATTACAGCAATAAATAAATCACATACAATAAATATAACTATAGAAGCAATAATTACAACTAAAGAGACTATAGAATTTTCTTTGAATGCTGCAGCAATTTTGTTGTATGGTATATTCTGCCATGCAGAAACTATAAGCAACGCACCTACACAATGTTCAGGAATTCTTGATAAAAAGTGTGGGAAGAAAAAGATAACAGCTGTAGTTGCAACAATAGCCGTTATTGCCGATACAACCGAAAAACTACCCGTATGGAAGGTTCTTACCGGCAATCCCGAAAGAAATGTTGTTCCGAAATCGGCGAGAAGATGTCTGTTTTTTCTTTCATCGTTTTTTGAAAGGTAAAGATAAATAAGTATACCGAGAACGACAGATGCTTTTATTGTTGCAGTAATCTGGTTGTTCGAAATACCATCAAACGAAAAATCATAAAGCAAATCGTTAAAATTCAGTCTGTTAAAAGTAGATATTTCGTTGATTGTGGTTAACTCTTTAACTGGGTTTAAAAATAAATTCAGTATCAGGGGAACCAGAAGTGTCATAAATTCTGCCGGAAGATGCTTGTTAAGCTTTCTGAATTTAAAAGGATAGGTTATCATTGCAAAAAGTGTAACAGTACCGTAAAGAAGTCCTCTGAAATCAGGGTGAAAACCAAGAGAACGGTAAGATTTGAGCATTTCAAGTGCAGTTGTACCGAAAGCGCCTATACCAAAATAGTTGTTTGTAATTATAATTGTAACGGTTAAGGCAAGGCCTATACCACCACCGGCAAAAACGTAATCAGGAATATTTTTGCGATTTAAGACTTTGTTTAAAACAGTTGCAATTAAAACAGAAATTATTGCCGCAACAGGTAAAAATGCTCCTGCACCTGATGATACAATATATAATACAGGCAAAAGTAAAAAAGCATCAGGGGAGAAGACAGCATTTTTGTTTTCAATTGACAGCAAAAAACAAATTACGCAACAAAATAAAACCTGCCATAATCCGAATCCTAAAATACTGCAAAGACAAATGGAATATGAGCCTACAAGCATTGCTGCAGTAAGTCCTGAACATACATCCTTAAAGATTTTATTTTCAAAAAAATTCTGTTTCATATTAACTCCCAAAAAAGAATGTTTTCATATTCTACAATAAATATAAAAAATAAACAATAGGCAATAAAGAAAAATATGCTTACGGTTTGACGTTTTATTTAAAATGTGTTGACAATCTACGCAGTTTTATTTATAATGATAAAGATTACAAGCGTAATTCAATAAGGAATGGAGATGGCTTTTATGACACCTATGAAAAAACTTATTCTTGGAATGGCAGCCCTTATGATAGCTGTTTCGATTATAACAGCTAACAATTTATCTTCTGTTATGCTTATCGTAGCTTCAAGACAGGGAAATGCTCAGATTCAGAACAGCTCAGACGTTAAGAATGATTCAAACAATACAGTAGCAACAACAGCTCCTGCAGCTAACAACACAGCAACAACAGCTCCTGCAGGTGATAACACAGCTACAACAGCTGCAGCATCAAACTCTGATTGGTCAACGGAAAAAATTGTTGATTATTACAAAACAGCAGTAAATAATGCAAAAACTTCAGCTAAGACAGTTACACGTGTAAGAGACGGTGCTCTCAACTACAATGGTATCGTTGAAGCAGGTAAGCTTTCAAGTGCTGCAAGTACTCTTATGGGTATGTTTATGGTTGGTAGCGAAGCTGAAATCGAAACTAAAAACGAGCCCTTTACAAATGCAGATATTCCACCTGCAGGTGTAAATTCAAATCTTACAGCTAACGGCGTTAAGGAAGCAAAGCTTGTTGAAGATGGTTCTAATTACATAATTACAATTACAGCTAAGGATGTTAAGAATCCTAAAGCAGGTGACGATGGCGTTGGTTCTCTTGTAAGCGTTATTCAGGAAGAAACAATCACAGGTTCAATCAGCTCGGTTCCCGGTCTTACATTAAGCAATATCAACATTGATTACGAAAACGTAAAGGTTGTTGCAACAGTAGATAAAGCAACAGGCAACCTTCTTAACATCAAGGTTGATGCTCCTTGTATCCTTTCTCTTGGTGCAAAGCTTGCAATTATCTCAATTGATAGTGCAAAAGTAGGTATCGAAGTTATTTCAGAATTTGCAATGACTTATTAATCAATAACGTTCATATAAAAGCAACGCTCATTACGGGCGTTGCTTTTTGATACTATAATAAATTATTAAAACGAGATGGTGATTTGTTGACAGATATTATTTCAAAAGATGGTATAAATATACTTTTGCCAGTACATATGCAAAACAGAACAGATATAACGGTGTTAGAGAAGACTGAATCAACAAATATCCTGTTAAAAGAAAAGGCCTTTGATGGTGCAGAAGAAGGTACCGTTATTATTGCTGGTGAGCAAACGGCAGGTATAGGCAGAATGGGACGCAGTTTTTTCTCACCGGGTAACACAGGGTTATATATGAGCCTTCTTTTGAAGCCACATATAAAACCCGAAGAATCAGTTTTTATTACAACGGCAGCAGCAGTTGCCGTGTGTAAAGCTTTAGAAAAAAACGGTGTTGGAAAAACAGGCATAAAATGGGTTAACGATATTTATATTGACGGCAAAAAAGTTTGTGGAATTTTAACACAGGGTAATATAGATTCTGTGAAAAAGGAATTGAATTTTGCTGTTTTGGGAATAGGTATAAATATATACGAACCACAAGGGGGGTTCCCTTCGGAAATTAAAAAAATTGCAGGTGCAGCTTTCAGTTCTGAAAAAGAAAACCTGAGAAACAGAATTGTTGCTGATTTTCTTGAAGCATTCTTTAAAATATATAGTAATTTCAAGGATAAAAGCTATATTGACGAATATGTGAAAAGAAGCATTGTTATCGGCAGAAGAGTTGACGTTATAACAAGTAATGATGTAAAAAATGCAACAGTTATGGGCATTGAAAATAACTGTAAACTTCACGTTGTTTACGATAATGGAGCCGAAGATTTTTTGGATTCAGGTGAAATTTCTCTTAAATTAGTATAAATTATTCAATTTATACAATAATTCCGGTTTTAAAATGGTAAAACAAACAGTTGTTTTTTTGCTCAATACTATTGCAATTATGGAAAAAGTATGCTAAAATCAGTTCGTATATATGGTAGTATAATGCTATCGGTATCTATTGCTAGGAGGATTATTATGAAAGCAACTAAGAAATTTCTCAGCATCGCTTTAGCTATAGTGGTTGCAGGGCTTGCTTTGATTATGCCTATTTCGGCTTCATCAGCAGACCTTCCCGTTATCGTTGTTGACGGAATCGGTACAACTCCTTTGTATCAGAATTTCGGTACAGACGAAGAAAAGCTTGTTTTTGACGATGCTACAATTGAAGCATTAATTAAAGATGGGGTTAAGGCTTTTGTTAAGGGTGCAAACAGTGATGCAGACTATGCTAAGTTTGCTTCAGAGTTTATGCCTGTAGTTAACAAATACATTGAACCTATTGCATATAACCTTGATGGCACACCTAAGGATACAACAATAGGATTCTATCAGTACGAATTTCCTTTAGCAGCTTATACAGAAGAAGAGCAGAAAAGCTTGTTCCCTGAGTTTACTCAGATAATTGCTAAGAAATACGGTAACGATAATACATATAACTTCAGCTATGACTGGCGTGCAGACCCTGTTGATAATGCATTCCTTCTTGCTGAATATATTGAGAACGTTAAAGCAGCAACAGGTGCTGAAAGAGTAAATATTGTTTCAATGAGCTTAGGTACAACAGTTGTTCTTGCTTACCTTAACTTCTTTGGTGGCTCATCAATTAATAACTGCGTATTTGCTTCAGGTGCATGGCAGGGTACAAGTATTGTTGGTAACCTTCTTACCAAAAATCTTTGCTTAGACGCATTTACTCTTGAAAACTATCTCGTTCAGATGGGTAGAGATAGCTTTACAACTCATGTTTTTGCTTTCGCAATTTCCTATTTAGCAACAGATGAAGGTCTTACAGAAGAATATATCGGTGACCTTAACGATGCTCTCAATGGTTTATTACCTTACTTATTTGCAGATACATTCGTTCCTAACGTAGCTGGTATGCCCGGTCTTTGGGCTCTTTGTCCTCAGGAAGACTATGATGCAGGTATTGCAAGCGTATTCTCAGATGTTGCTATAACTCCCGAGCTTAAAGATAAAATTGACGTTTATCACGATATTCAGAATGAAAAGAATGCTAAAGCCATCATTGAAGATGCAATGGCAGAAGGTATGAGATTCAGCATCGTTGCAGGTTACAATAGTCAGATCGTTCCTATCAGCGACGAGTTTGAACAGAGTGACTCTGTTATTGATACTAAATATATGAGTGGTGGCGCTACTTGTGCTCAGTACCTTAAAGCTTTCGACGATTGGGGCAATATCTACTCACAGGCAAAGCAGGATGAGCACAATCACGTTTCATGGGATTACAAGGTTGATGCTTCAACATGTATGTTCCCTGAACAGACATGGCTCATCAAAAACCTTACTCACGGTTATGCTATAGAAAACGGTACTGTAGATATTCTTATCTGGCTCTTACAGGCAGCTGCTCAGCCTACAGTTCATACAGATCCTGCAAATTATCCTCAGTTCATCCTTTACAACACATATAAGAGAAAACTTACTCCTATTGATGTAAGAGGTATGATTGGTGATATCGACGGTAGTGGTGCTATCAGAGCTGCTGATGCTATCCTCGCACTTCAGATGGCTGCCGGTCAGATTGCTCCTACAGAAGAACAGCTTGTTCTCGGTGATATTGATGAAGATGGTTCAATCTCTATCGAAGATGCAAGAGAAATCCTTTATATGGCAACAGGTATCTATTAAGATATATTTAAACCGAATAGTTTTAAAGGCGACATTGAAAAAATGTCGCCTTTTTCTTTTATAATTCTTGAAAAAATTTAATTATAATTTGCAATATAAAAGTTGCTGTGATATACTTAATTATATATAAAAGTTTCTTACTTTAGGAGTGGTAAAGGTGAGTAAAAAAACAGGTAAAAAAGATAATATTTTGCAAGCTGTAAAATTCGCTCTTTTTTCAGCATCAGCAGGTATAATTCAGATTGTAACATTTACTTTATTGAACGAACTTTTACCTGAAACCAATAGCACAAATCAAATTGCCCAATGGTTTTTTAATTCCGAATACGGTGGTTGCTATCTCGTTGCTTTAACTTTATCGGTTGTTTGGAATTTTACTTTTAACCGTAGGTTCACCTTTAAATCTGCTGCAAATATACCTGTAGCAATGCTTAAGATTTTTGCTTTTTACTGTGTATTTACTCCTGTTTCAACTATTCTTGGTGAGTTGGTTGCCCAAAGATTTACAGCGGACTTCGTAGAATATATCATTCTTGGAGTAACTATGGCAACAAATATGGTTTCGGAGTTTTTATATTGTAAATATTTTGTTTATAGAAACAGTATAAACACTTTAAATAAATAAAAAATTAATTTTCAACGTCTTTTACTATACATACTAACGAAAAGGGAATTGCAAGATGCCTGAAAACAACAAGAAAAACGCAACAAGAATATGCCCGGTTTCAAGAAAATGTGGTGGCTGTCAGCTTATGAATATGACATATGATGAGCAACTTAGTTATAAACAATCCAAGGTAATAAAGTTGCTTGGCAGTTTTCACAGGGTCAATAAAATAATCGGAATGAATAATCCGTTTCATTACAGAAATAAAGTTCAGGCAGCTTTCGGCAGAACACGAAACGGAGATATAATTTCAGGTGTTTACCAGTCAAGTACTCATAACATTGTAAAAACAGAAAAATGTTTAATTGAAGATGATAAAGCAGACGAAATTATTGTAACAATAAGAAAGCTTGTAAAAAGCTTTAAGCTTACTGTTTTTGACGAAAGAAATCAAAAAGGCTTTCTTCGTCACGTGCTTGTAAAACACGGTTTCAGTACAGGTGAAATAATGGTTGTACTTGTAACCGGTACAAATGCCTTTCCGTCTAAAAACAATTTTATAACTGAGCTCCTGAAAGCTCATCCTGAAATTACAACAATTATTCAAAATGTTAATAACAAATATACCAGTATGGTTTTAGGCGATAGAGAAACAGTGCTTTACGGTAAAGGTTATATTGAAGATGAGCTTTGTGGTTGCACGTTTAAAATATCACCGAAATCTTTTTATCAGATTAACCCTATACAAACAGAAATTCTTTATAACAAGGCTATTGAGTTTGCTGACTTAAGTGGTAAAGAAAGAGTTATAGATGCTTATTGCGGAATAGGTACAATAGGTATTGTTGCATCTAAAAAAGCAGGAGAGGTTATAGGTTGCGAGGTTAACCCCGATGCAGTAAGAGATGCAAAGGTAAACGCAAAAATTAACGGAATAGAAAATATAACGTTTATTTGTGCCGATGCAGGTGAGTTTATGTTAAGCCTTAAAAAACAAGGCGAAAAATGCGACGTGCTTTTTATGGACCCACCAAGAGCAGGAAGCGACAAGAAGTTTCTTTCAAGTGCCGTTGCTTTAATGCCCGAAAAAATAGTTTATATTTCCTGTAACCCCGAAACTCAACAACGAGACCTTACTTACTTAACAAGGAATGGTTATAAAGTGAAAAAAATACAACCGGTTGATATGTTTCCGTATACCGGTCACGTTGAATGTATTGCGATGCTCAGCAGAGCATAACAGGAAAGTATGTTTTAATTCATAAAACTGAAAGGAGAATGAATATGGAAGGTTTGCTTTATTGCACAATGAATCTTTTCTGTGTATTATTATTGGTAATGATATACAATAGTATAAAAAAGAGCTCAGACCAACGTGCATCACAGCATATGTTGTCTTGGTTTATAATTGCATCTATAATTCTCTGTCTCAGTGATTTTATATGGGGAATAATTGATTTTTCAACATATTGGGATTTTTCTCACGAGATATCCTTTGGAGTTAATGCTATTTACTATATATTTACTTGTGTTGCTTCATATATGTGGTTCTTGTTTTCTGAAAATGAACAAGATTCTAAGATAGTTAAAACAAAAGCAGGACTTATTTTATCAATTCTTCCGTTACTCATATATATTTTCCTTGTAGCGGGGTCATATAAAAAGGGTTGGCTGTTTTATGTGGATGGTGACGGAAAGTATCAACGTGGTGAATTTTATGCCATTAAAATCATAATCGCTTGTTTGTATATCTACTTTACTTCATTTAAAGCTACTGTAAAATGTTTTATGAAGAAGCATTATTTAAATAAGGATAAATATCTTGCTTTGGCTTCTTTCGTAGCTTTCCCGTCAGTTGCTGTTGTTTTACAGGTTTTGTTTGTAGGTTCTCCTATGATAAGTGCAGGTGTGGCTTTCGCTGCTGTGCAGGTTTATATTTTCTCAAGGGAACAGTTGATTTCTATAGACCCGTTAACAAAGCTTAATAACAGAAATGTTTTAATACAGTATCTTGATATTAAAATGAAATCAAAAGCTGAAAATAAAGATTTGTATTTGTTTATAATGGACCTTGATTATTTCAAGAAAATCAACGACAATTACGGACATGTTGAGGGTGATCAGGCTATTGTTATAGTTGCAGATGTTTTAAGGTCTGTTGTAAGAAAAACAAAT
The DNA here is from genome assembly GCA_045657085.1 of Acutalibacteraceae bacterium. Lineage (GTDB taxonomy): Bacteria > Bacillota > Clostridia > Oscillospirales > Acutalibacteraceae > DTU089. The sequence continues at coordinate 49,342 of JAZOSL010000094.1, forward strand.
TATTTTGTTTGCAGATACGGTGGAGATGAGTTTATTGTTGTTTGTGAAACTGATAAGGATTTTAATGCCGAAGAATTTGGTGACGAAATCAATCGCTTACTTGTTGAGGAAGCTTTAAGAAAAGATAAGGAGTATAATTTACATTTAAGTATTGGTTATGCTAAATATAACGACATAATTGAAACTATTCCTGAATTTATAGATATAGCCGATGAGAATTTATATAAAATAAAAAATCAGCGTTCAAAACAAAAGGAACGGGTAACTGACTGATAAATTTCCATGGGTTTTCAATAAATATTTAAAAAATATATTGACTGTAAAAACAGATGGTAATAAAATTTACATATTGTTTTTACAACGGAGTGATACAAATGATAAAAATAGGCCTTTACGGATACGGTAACATTGCAAAAGGTGTTGAGTGTGCCGTAAAACAAAATGATGATATGATTGTTACCTGTGTTTTTTCAAGACGTGATCCGTCTATG
>JAZOSL010000095.1:0-3792 GCA_045657085.1 Acutalibacteraceae bacterium
CGTAACGGTCAACAATACGTGGGTGGTCATGGTTTTCAAGGTAAAGTGTATGCCAACCCTTGCCATTCATAGCGTCATACCATTTCTGGTAGCATTTTTTCATCTTTTTAAGATTGAAGGGTGTTTTGATCCAGTCAGTCATAAAGCAGTCGGCTTCAAGATGGTCGAAGCTGAACATTGTTTTAAGAACCTGAGTTTCATCTTCTGTAACAAAACGAAGAACCTTTTCAGGAGTGATAAGAGGACCTTCACCAACAGTAAAGCAATCGTATTTTGAAAGAACATCATCATGGAATTCTTTAAGGTATTCATAAAGATGTGGTCCACAGTTGTAGTGCTCCATGCCTGCTGCAACAGGGATCGGAATAGCGTTCGGAAGGCCTTCTCTTTTTGAAATGTATGTAATAACGTCTTCACGGAATCCGTCAACACCCATATCAAGCCAGAACTTCATAATGTCTTTAACTTCCTGGCGTACCTTGGGGTTATCCATATTTAAGTCGGGCTGACCCTTTGTAAATACATGAAGATAATATTCATCAACAGATTCAACGTATTCCCAGGCACCACCTTCAAAGGTTGAGAGCCAGTTGTTAGGTGGCTTCTTTCCATTTTTGCCTTTGCCTTTACGCCAGATATAGTAATCGTGGTAAGGGTTATCAACACTCTTGCAAGCTTCTTTAAACCACATATGTTCAGTTGATGTGTGGTTGACAACAAGGTCCATAAATACTTTTATTCCACGTTCATGGCAACCTGCAAGAACTTTTTTGAAGGCATCCATATCACCGTATTCAGGGTTGATATCTCTATAGTCGGCAATATCGTAACCGTAGTCAGCATTAGGTGACTTGAAAAGTGGTGAAAACCAGATTGCGTCTGCTCCAAGACTTTTAATGTAATCAAGCTTTGAATAGATACCTTCAAGGTCACCTATTCCGTCGCCGTTACCGTCGCAGAATGAACGGGGCCACACTTGATATACAACCATTTCTTTGTACCAGGATTTTTTCATAGAGAAAACCTCGCTTTTCGTTTCATTTATATTAAGTTTATCATAATGTTACAAAAAATACAATAAACAAGTGCATAATATATCAAAAATAGTGTTGGTAAGTACAAAAAATATGAAAAATATAAAAATTAACACTTTAGTAAAAAAATGCTATGTACTTTTTTGGAATTATATTGTATAATGACATAAATGTTGAAATAACCTTGTGAGGTAATATATGAAAAGTTCATCAAAACTTATTTTTGTATTAGGTGCAGCAATTATAGTTGTTGCTGCCGTGCTTACATACAGCCTTATTTCGGGAGGTGGTCTTAAGCCTGAAGAATCAACAGCACCGTTGTATTCTCTTCAGCCGACAACAAAGCCTTCGGTAACAACAACCGAACCTGTTACAGAAGCCTGGGTTGACCTTAATCAGATGGCAAGTGAGCTTGCTACAGCTACTGATACAACCAATGAAAGCGATGTAACAGCTACATCTGAAGGCTTAAGCAATTCATTAACTACAATTATTTACGTTTACGTTAATGGTCAGGACCCGACTGCACCAACCGTTAACCCTTCAGTTCAGGATATTGAAACTCTCGCTCCCGTTTCAACAACTAACCCTGCTAACGTTGAAGCTTTATCATTTAAGTATACCGTTAACAGTGGTACTAATACAGTTACCGTTACAAAGTATCTTGGTTCAAAAGCAATTGTTGACGTACCTGAAAGAATTGCAGGTTATAAGGTAACTGCTATCGGTGATGGTTGCTTTAAGGGTAATACGTCTATAACCGGTGTGAGAATAGGTGAAAACATCACCACAATCGGTAGCGAAGCGTTTTTAGATTGTAAAAATCTTGTTATGGTCGATTTTACAGGTGTTCCGTATACCATAACAGTTGGTATGAAAGCCTTTAAAAACTGTGAGGATCTTCAGACGATAAATCTTCCTGCTGCAAAAAGCATAGGTCAGTTAGCGTTTGACGGTTGTACTTCACTTAATAAGATTGAAATTAAAGCCGGTACAGAAAGAGTTGAAGATTATTGCTTTACAAACTGTACAGGTCTTACCGAAATCGTAATTCCCCAAAGTGTAACTTATTTCCCCAACAATGCTATAAGTAACCATACTGCGGGTCTTGTAATCAAAGGTTATACAGGCACAGTTGCTGAAGATGTTGCAAATGCTTTTTCAAGCACAACAACATTTTTATCACTCGATGGTTTAGCTTATTGATTTAATAATCATACTAAAAGATTGCTGTATTCCACAGCAATCTTTTTTGTTTTAATCTTTAAATAGGACAAATTTGGAATTTTTGAATATGATATAGTACAGAAAAAATTTTCTGCAAATTATCGTAGATATGATTATTTTTGAAACTTCTGGCAAAAATAAAGTTGTAAAAAATCATATCGGAGAGTGATAACTTGAACATTAAAAGAGGAGATATTTACTATGCCGATTTAAGCCCTGTTGTGGGTTCAGAACAAGGTGGCGTACGTCCTGTACTTATAGTTCAGAATGATGTGGGGAATAAATACAGCCCAACTGTTATTGCAGCAGCTATAACAAGTCAGCAGTTCAAAACAAAACTTCCTACTCATATAAGTGTTGATGCTGCAGTTTGTGGTCTTTCTAAAGATTCGGTGGTTTTGCTCGAGCAGATACGTACCCTTGATAAACAACGGTTACGAGAAAAAATGGGTAACCTTCCTGAGACGGATATGACCAGAATAAACGATGCTCTTTCTTTAAGTGTAGGGCTTGAAAAATAATAACAAAAATGTAAATATCGCTATTGTTTAAACGGGTTGTAATTGGTACAATCCGTTGTTTTTTGTTTGCTGTTATAGTATCGACACAACTTGACAAGAAATGTTTTATACTGTATTATGTATAAGTTAATTATGTTTACTCTTTTTGGAGGGTTTTTTACTATGTCTAAAAGATATTTTACATCAGAATCAGTAACCGAAGGTCATCCCGACAAAGTCTGTGACCAGGTTTCAGATGCTGTTCTTGATGCTATTCTTGAGCAAGATCCAATGTCACGTGTAGCTTGTGAAACTGCCTGCACAACAGGTATGGTTTTAGTTATGGGTGAGATAACAACAAAAGCTCAGGTTGATATTCCTTCAATCGTACGTAAGGTTGTTTGTGATATCGGCTTCGATAATGCTGAATATGGTTTTGATGGTAATTCATGTGCTGTTTTCACTACACTTGATAAACAGTCAGCTGATATAGCTATGGGTGTTGACGAATCATACGAGCTTAAAGACGGTCAGGAAGATGCTTATAACCTTCATGGTGCAGGCGACCAGGGTATGATGTTCGGCTTTGCTTGTAACGATACTGAAGAGCTTATGCCTCTTCCTATTTCTCTTGCCCATAAGCTTTCATCACGTCTTACAGAAGTCAGAAAGAACGGTACTCTCAAATACCTTCGTCCCGACGGTAAAAGTCAGGTTACTATTGAATATGACGACAATGATAAGCCTGTAAGAGTAGAAGCAGTTGTTGTTTCTTCTCAGCATGATCCTATTGACATTGAAATACTTCGTAAAGATATTATCGAACACGTTATAAAACCCGTAATTCCCGAAAAATATCTTGACGAAAACACAAAGCTTTACGTTAACCCCACAGGTAACTTTGTTATCGGTGGTCCTGTTGGTGATAGTGGTCTTACAGGTAGAAAGATTATTGTTGATACATACGGTGGTTATTCACGTCATGGTGGTGGTGCTTTCTCAGGTAAAGACCCCACAAAGGTTGACAGAAG
>JAZOSL010000096.1:0-22587 GCA_045657085.1 Acutalibacteraceae bacterium
GGTCTTGCAAACGTTGCTCCTACTGTAGCAACAATTTTCGGTATTGAACCCTATGCATCATGGGAAGAATCAATGATTAAATAATTGTAGATAATATAATTTCAAATTAAACCATAAAGCCTCTGCCAACTCTTTTCGGCAGAGGCTTTTGTTGCACAAAACATATCATTTTTATTTGTTTATATTGCGAATTGTTTATATATTAAAATGGTTTATAATTTAGCATGTAATATTTTATTTTAAAATACAGGGGATACTGTTATGAAAAAGATCCTTAAAAGTAGCTTATCATTAGTACTTGCTTTAACTCTTATTTTCAGCTCTGCATATGTAGGGCTTGGTGAAATTGATTTGGGCGGTGCAGGTGCATTTATAAAAACTCTACTGCCCGTTTTCTCCGTAAAATCAAATGCCGCAAGTGAAAGTGATTTGACTTTTACTTTAAATGAAGATGGTCAGTCTTATTGTGTAACTGCTTGTAAAACGTCTGCAAGCGGCTCATTGACCATACCATCAACCTATGATAATTTGCCTGTAACAAGTATAGGTGATGATGCTTTCGAGAATTGCAGAAGACTTACCTCAATCACAATCCCCGATAGTGTAACAAGTATAGGTGATTCTGCTTTCTCCGGTTGCTATAACCTTACCTCAATCACAATTCCTGATAGTGTAACAAGTATAGGTAGATATGCTTTCTATAATTGCGAAAGCCTTACCACAATTACAATTGGTAATGGTGTGGAATATATAGGGCGAGATGCTTTTAAGAATTGTGAGCCCACCGAAGTAAATATAACCGATATTGTAGCGTGGTGTAATATTGACTTTTATAATATTTATTCGAGTCCGTTACAATATGGCTGCGACTTGTATTTGAATGATGTTTTGGTTACTGATTTAGTGATTTCAGAAGGTGTAACAAGTATAGGTAGTGGCGCTTTCAGTGGTTGCACAAGCCTTACCTCAATCACAATCCCTGATAGTGTAACAAGTATAGGTGATTATGTTTTCGGTGGTTGCACAAGCCTTACATCAATAAACGTAAATGAAAATAACCCGAATTATTCTTCTGTTGATGGTGTATTGTTTAATAAAGCTAAAACAGAAATTATACAATATCCTATAGGTAATACACGAACAGAATATGTAATTCCTTGTAGTGTAACAAGTATTGGTGAAGTTGCTTTTGCATATTGCAAAAAACTTGCTGAAATAACAATACCTGAAGGTGTTACAAGTATAGGTGCCGGTGTTTTTGGATATTGTGAAAGCCTTACCTCAATTACAATCCCTGATAGTGTAACAAGTATAGGAAAAACTGCTTTTGCATATTGTGAAAGCCTTGCATCTATTACAATACCTAATGGTGTAACAAGTATTGGTGAAGCTGCTTTTTCATATTGCAAAAAACTTGCTGAAATAACAATACCTGAAGGTGTTACGAGTATAGGTGCCGGTGCTTTTGCATATTGTGAAAGCCTTGTTGATATAACAATTCCTAATGGTGTAACAAGTATATGTGACGCTACTTTTCGCGGTTGTACAAATCTTACCTCAATTATAATACCTGATGGTTTAACAAGTATAGGTAAACTTGCTTTTGCACTTTGTGAAAATCTTACTGCAATTACAATACCTAAAGGTGTAACAAGTATAGGTGAGCAAGCGTTCTACGATTGTGAAAAACTTAAAAAAGTATATATAGAAGATATAGCCTCATGGTGTAAAATTAATTTCATTTATTATTATTCTTGGGGTTCTTATGATTATACTTCCAACCCTTTATGTTTTGCTGAAGAATTATATTTGAATGATGCTTTAGTTACAGATTTAGTAATACCCGAAGGTGTAACAAGTATAGGTTCTCGTGCTTTCTATTATTGCACAAGCCTTACTTCAGTTATAATCCCTGAAAGTGTAACAAGTATAGGTGATGAAGCTTTCAGTGGTTGCGCAAGCCTTACTTCAATCACAATCCCTGAAAGTGTAACAAGTATAGGTAGTGGCGCTTTCAGTGGTTGCGCAAGCCTTACTTCAATCACAATCCCTGAAAGTGTAACAAGCATAGGTAATTCTGCTTTCTCTGGTTGTTCAAGTCTTACTTCAATCACAATCCCTGAAAGTGTAACAAGCATAGGTAATAAAGCTTTCTCTGGTTGTTCAAGTCTTACTTCAATCACAATTCCTGATACTGTAACAAGTATAGACGATTATACTTTTTGGGATTGTACAAGCCTTACCTCAATTACAATACCTGAAAGTGTAACAAATATAGGTGATTATGCCTTTAAAAATTGCATAAAACTCACCAGAATCACAATTCTCAATAAATATATTAGAATAAATGAAACAACATTTTACGGTTGTGGCGATGTGGTCGTTTATGCAAGATGTTGGTCTTTTACTGCAGATGATGCATCTCGACTTGGTTTGGATTATTATGAAATGCATAATATGACAGATGGATGGGTAATTGAATCTGAAGCAACCTGCACTGAAGACGGTAAGGAGTTTAATGGCTGTTGGGATTGTGAAAGTAGAGAATATAGAACTATTCTTGCACACCACGTTTATCCTGAAAAAGGTATTGTTATCACTCAACCTACAACAACAGAGCCCGGCTTACAGATTAAGGTTTGCACTGTTTGTAAAGAACATGCAATTTATGAAGAAATCCCTGTTCTTGAAGCAACCACCCTAAAACAAATAAACGGCCAATGGGTCTATGCAAGTGGTGATACAATAATCACAGATTACACTGGTCTTGTTTCCTATAACGGTGGTTGGTTCTACGTTGCAAATGGTATTCTTGATTGGAATTTTACAGGCCTTGTAGAGTACTATGGCAACTACTATCATGTACAGAATGGTGCTCTTGATTGGAATTACACAGGTCTTTCATATTACTATGGTGATTGGTTCTATGTAACAAATGGTGTAATTGATTGGAGCTATACCGGACTTACAAATTACTATGGTACTTGGTATTATGTTACAAACGGTTATCTTGATTGGAGTGTTACAACTCTTACCAATTATTATGGTACTTGGTATTATGTATCAGGTGGTATGCTTGATTGGAACTACACCGGTCTTGCAGAATATTATGGTGGTTATTATCATATAGCCAACGGTGTTCTTGACTGGGGCTATACAGGTCTTTCCTACTACAACGGTAATTGGTGGTACGTAACAAACGGTGTGATAGATTGGAGCTATACAGGACTTACAAATTACTATGACACTTGGTATTATGTAGTAAACGGCTACCTTGATTGGAACGTAACAACTCTTACAAACTATTATGGTACATGGTACTACGTAGAAAACGGCCAGATTAATTGGAATAGTAATACACTCGTAAATTACTGCGGCGATTGGTATTACACAGTAGGTGGTACTGTTGCCTGGGATTACACCGGTTGGGTAGAATATTACGGTGGTTGGTATTACATAACCAACGGCTACCTTGATTGGAGTAAACAATAAATAATAAATTAATGGTCTGCGATAGCATTTAGCTTTCGCAGACCATTTATAATTTTATTTTTGCTTTTCTATTAATTTATAATTCCCACTTTTTAAAATTCTTACTAAATCATCGTTTGTTTTAATAGGCTCGGTTGTTATAATACCTCCAAGGGCAACACCTGTTTTTCTGTGGCAGTCGCTGCCGCTTGTTTTGATTTTTATATCATTATCTTCTGCCCATTTAAGTGCATTATCATTTTCTTCTTTAGTGGATTTTGCGTTGAACACTTCAACACCGTCAAGGTATTTAGGGTTGGCTCTTGATATGAATTTTCTGAAAGGGTGTGCCTGCATAAAAAGACAGCCGTTTTTTCTGAAAAGCTTACTTGCTCTTTTTATGTATAAGGAGAGAAGAAAAGGGGAGTGGTAAAGCAATTCTTCCTTAACACCATATATAAGATAATCGTTAACAGTTGCGTAAAATCTTAACTCTACGCCCAGTAAAACCGAAAAGTTTTCATCTTCATATTTCTTTGCTTTTCTGTAGCCTTGTAAAAAATGTTCAACAGCTTTATTTTTATTTAAAAATTCCGACGCCGTGAAAGTCATTGGCGAATAGTGATCTGTAATAACAATTCCACTATAACCGGCTTCTTTATATAATTTTACAAGCTCTGCTGCGTCAAGGTGACCACAAAGGCTTGTGTTTTTTGTATGTGTATGTAATTCGTACTTGTATTCCATAAAATTCTCCTGAAAAATAATATGAAAATTATACACCTAAAAATAGTATAAATCAATTCATAATTCTTAAATGTTGTTGATTTATTTTTTAAAACATAGTATTATGACTAAAAAGGAGTGGTATTAGATGTTTTTTGATTTTACTCTTATTGGTTTACCTGAAAAAATATGGTCTGCTTTTATGGCAATTATTGCCCTTTTAGTTGGTTTTATGGATATGGGTACACCATCTGTTACACCTGAAGTTGAACTTGTTAAAGAAGATCAGTTTTTGCTTGCAGATGCTATTTACTCAGGTCAGGGCGTAGCAACCGATGGTGAGTATTATTATACTGCCGGTACAATTACTGCATTCGATATGGCAGGTATTGCAAAGTGGGATGCAGAAACTATGGAGCTTTGTGTCAAGAATAATGACCCCATTCCTTCAGAATATAAAGAAAAATACAATACTGACCATATTGGTGGAATCAGCTATTATAACGGTTTGATTTATGCTGCAGTAGAAAATAAAGCAGAAGATTTTCCTCTTATTATTACTTATGATGCAAGAACCTTGAAACTGGTTGAGGTTTACGAAGTAGCAGGGGATCTTCTTCCGGATGGTATTCCGTGGTGTGCTGTAGATGCTGCAAATGGTTATATTTACACATCTCAGTTCAATGTAGCAGAGTATATTGTTGCTTATGACCTTTATACAATGGAGTTTTCTCATATGATAGGTCTTTCAGAAAAGGTTGTCCGTATTCAGGGTGGCGAAGTGTATAATGGTATTCTTTATCTTTCGAGTGATACCCATGACAGTAATGATGATACAATATACACCGTTGATTTAAATGATGGTAAAGTGAATCTTCTTTGTACACGTTCACTGCCTTCAATGGCAGGTAACGAATCAGAGGATATCACAGTTTATCCAATGGCTGACGGTACTTTGATTCATGTTCTTGATTACGATAAAACAATAGGCGTTTATTTGAGACATTATTCTGTTAAATAAATAGAAGATAACAAGAAAACCGTTTCGACTTTAATAGCCGAAACGGTTGTTTTTTGTTCTGATATATCAGAATTTAACGGGTATACCACCATTTTCTCTTGATTGGTCTGCTTTATAAACACTCAAGTGACCTGTCATTGAGTCAAATATAGAAGTGCAGGCAAGGCTTGGTTTTTCATCCTTAATAAACTTAACAAAGTCAGCAGCAAGCCTTTCGTCTCCACCACCGTGACCACCGTAAGCACCTACCATATCACCGGTAATATTAAGGTCAATTTCTTCAACGTCACATTCCTCGTTGTGTGCATCAGCTGAAGGGTTGATTTTTAAAACAGTGTATTTTGATTCTTCAAAATTACCAAAAATCTCACCCTTAGTACCAACGATATGTATTTTTCTCATTGATTGAGAAGAACCACCAACAAGGTTGTGTGTACCTGTTGCACCACTTTCAAAGTTAACTAAAACGCTTTGATGGTCAACAACGTTGTTGTCGCATTTGTAAATACATCTTGCATATGGTGAATCACTTTTCATAAGTGCAATTTTATCTTCAATTGTAGGTTCTTTAATGTGCTCTAAAGCATCCCATACGTAAAATGCCCATCTGTCAGGGTGATCAATGTAAAGTCGTTTGGTTGAATAAACACAAGTATCAACGTGTGGGCAGTCAACCATACAGATGTTGCCTGCACCTTCAGGTGCGTTTTCAGGCTTAAACTGGTATTTACCACCGAAAGAAGCAATTTGTGTGGGCTTTGTTTCACTCATAAGCCACATCATTAAGTCAATATCGTGACAGCACTTTGCTAAAAGCATTGATGTATGACATTTTTCGGGATTTGCCCATTTGCCTCTGATATATGAAGTGGAAAGGTGATGATAACTGACGTTTTCGGTTGTCTGTATATTGATTATATCACCGATTTCACCATTTTGAATACGCTCTTTTATTGAATAATAAAAGGGGGTGTATCTCAAAACGTGACATATCATAACCTTTGAATTGTTTTTCTCTGCGCAGTTTTTAAGCCTGAGCGCTTCTTCTTCATTAACTGCAAAAGGTTTTTCTAAAAGCATATCATATCCAACATCAAGAAGGGGGATAGCAGTTTCAACATGTTGGTTGTCCATTGTACCGTTGATTATTGCATCTGCTAACTTGCCTTTTTTCGCAAGCTCCTGTGCAGATTCAAAGCACATATCTTCTGAAAAGCCGAAATGTTCCATTGCCTTTTGCCTTTTGATGGGGTTAGGGTCTGCAACACCGACAATTTTAAGAAGCTCAGGATTTGTTTTTGCTAATTCACTATAAATCATTGCACGGTGACCGGCACCGACAATAATTGCTGTAACGGGTTTGTTGTTCATAAAAATACCTCGTTGAAAATCGTGTTTTTTATACGTTGAATCTGAATAAAACGATATCTCCGTCCTGCATTACATATTCCTTACCTTCTGAACGAACGAGACCTTTTTCTTTTGCAACTGCCATTGAACCACATTCCATAAGAACGTCAAATGAAACAACTTCTGCACGTATAAATCCTCTTTCAAAGTCAGAGTGAATTTTACCTGCTGCCTGGGGTGCTTTAGTACCTTTTTTTATTGTCCATGCTCTTACTTCAGGTTGACCTGCGGTAAGGTAGCTCATAAGACCTAAAAGGTCGTAGCTACGTTCAATAAGAAGGTCAAGACCACCTGTTTCGATACCTAATTCGGAAAGAAACATTTCTTTTTCTTCTTTATCAAGCTCTGCAATCTGTGCTTCAAGTTCTGCGCATATAGGAAGAACCTGACTGCCTTCTTCAGCAGCAATAGCTTTAACTGCGTTGTAACGTGCGTTTGAATCTATCTGAGATGAGAAATCTTCTTCACTCATATTACAAGCGTAAATAACAGGCTTTGATGTAAGAAGGTCAACTGTGTCAAGTACTTCTTTTTCATCGTCAGTAAGTTCAACTGCTCTCGCACAAATACCGTTGTCAAGAGCTTCCCTTACTTTTTCAAGAATTGCAAGCTCGCCTGCAAGAGTTTTGTCGCCCTTCATAGCCTTTGTTGTTCTGTCAATTCTTCTCTGAAGAATTTCAGCATCTGAAAGGATAAGCTCAAGGTTTATTGTTTCAATATCTCTCTGAGGGTTAACGTCACCGTCAACGTGCATAATGTCATCATTATCAAAGCAACGTACAACGTGAATAATTGCATCAACCTCACGGATATGTGATAAGAATTTGTTGCCAAGACCTTCACCCTTCGAAGCACCTTTAACAAGACCTGCAATATCAACAAATTCAATAGTTGCAGGAGTAACCTTTACAGGATTATACATCTCGCAAAGTGCATCAAGTCTTTTGTCAGGAACAGCAACAACACCTATATTAGGTTCGATTGTACAGAATGCATAGTTTGCTGCCTGAGCACCTGCGTTTGTAAGAGCGTTAAAGAGTGTACTTTTACCTACGTTAGGTAAACCTACGATACCAAGTTTCATATTAAAAAACATCCTTTTTTGAAGTGATTATATCCACTTTAAATTTCCAACTACATATTTTACCATAATATAAAGAGTATTTCAATATTAAGATACAAATATTTGAATGGGTAGCTGCAGTCTTGTATACAAATCCCTCGGTTAGTCAATAATAGTTTTGAGGTGATATTTTGGTTTTCAGAACTGATCTTGCTCTTGAACGTCACGAGATAATAAAAAAGGATACACAGGAAATTGAGGGTGTTGTTGCTGATAAAAGAGAAAATGATGAAGCTGTAACAACAATAATACGGGTATCAGATGAAAATGCTGCTCAAAAATTAGGTAAACCAAAAGGCAAATATATTACACTTGAAATGAATTCTTTTTCAAATGAACCAACCGTTTCAAAAGGAAGGCTTGATGCCCTTGTTGAGAGTATTAAGGAGTTATTGCCGGAAGGTGACGGAACAGTTCTTGTTGCAGGTGTAGGTAATGAAAGTATAACCTCTGATGCTTTGGGACCTATGACTGCATCAAATATATTTGCAACACGACATATAGACGATGAGTTGAGAAAGCATGCAGGCTTTTCCGAAAAATTACGTCCTGTTGCGGCCGTTTCCACAAGCGTTTTAGGTAAAACCGGTATCGAATCATCAGAGTATATTAAAAGTATTTGCGAAATGGTTAAGCCTGAATGTGTAATCACTATTGATGCTCTCGCGGCAGGTAGTGTGAAAAGGTTAGGTACAACCGTACAGATGTCTGATACGGGTATTGCTCCCGGCTCCGGTATAGGTAATAACAGAAAAAGAATAGATGAAGACTATATCGGTGTGCCTGTTATTGCTATAGGTGTGCCTACCGTTGTTGATGCTGTTTCGCTTGCAGCAGAGCTTTCGGGTTTGAGTGCAGAACGTATGAATGAAGAGCTTCTTAAATCAAATAGTTTGGTGGTAGCACCAAAGGATATTGATTTGCTTATTAAAAATGCATCATTTTTGTTAGCTCTTGCAATAAACTGTGCGTTACAGGAAACCCTGACCACCGAAGATTTATATTCGTTAATGTAAAAATCATACTTGCCCCTGCAATATCATAAAAATTTATTAAAGGGGCGATTTTTTGAAAAGGCAAACCAATTTTTTTACTAATTTTATATGCGTATTCGTTTGTGTTGCTCTTGTTGTTACAACTCTGTATACGTCGGATTTTATCAGTGAAATCTTTTTAGATATAGGTAATGATTTTGTGTCGTTTCGTGAAGATTTAACCGATGGAGATATAACAGTAAATACAAGTGGTGCGAAAACTGAAGAAACATTTTCTCCGTCCGGCTTCGGGGGTGGCGGATATAAGAATACAATTTCTTTAAATTCAACACCGTCAGATATTGTGAATTTGATGAAGTCTGCCGAGGGGATGTATAAGAATTTCACTAAAACGGGTGATATTAAGGAATCGTTTATGAAAACTTCTTCTGCAACAGATTCATATTCCTCAATTTATGTTAATAACAAAACTGATTTTGAGCTTGATATAAAATCTGTTCTGGATAGCAAACCCACGTATAGCAATATAACTAAAGACGAGCCGTATATTCTTATTTATCATACCCATACAACCGAAGGCTACGAGCTTCTTGACCTTGGTTGGTATTCTGACGACTATAATTCAAGAACCGAAGATACAACACGTAATATGGTCAGGGTAGGGATAGAGCTGAAAAAGCAACTTGAAGAAGCAGGGTTTAAAGTAATACACGATACCAATGTTTACGACAGAACATATACCGGGGCATATTCACGTTCTCTTGAAATGGTGAAGAAAAAGCTGGAAGAAAACCCTTCAATAATGATAACTCTTGACGTGCATAGAGATGCAATTCATTATGATGGTAAAGTTAAGTGTAAACCAACAGCTGAAATCAACGGTAAAAAAGCAGCACAGGTGATGATTATTACGGGTTGCGAAGGTGATGGCGTTTCGGATTTTCCGGAATGGTACAAAAATCTTGTGTTTTCAGTTAATCTCCAGAGTGAAGTTGAAGAAAGTTATAATGGACTTATGAGACCGATTTTCTTTTGTAACAGAAAATACAATATGAATGTAACCCCTTGCTCGTTGCTTTTAGAGTTTGGCACTGATGCCAATACACTTGAAGAAGCTGTTTACTCTGCATCTCTTGTGGGTAAGGCTCTTGGCAAAATGTTAAATGATGAATTAAAGGATGGTTAAAATGGAAAGTTTCGACAAGCTTTTTAACGTGTATACAATCGTTGTAGTTGCAATAATTTTCATAATATCCGTAGTGTCTGCTTGCTTGATTGTGATAGACCGTGGTAATAGCAACATTTATTCGGCAGAAAAAACACAAAAACAGTATTTTTGTAACAATTTTTATGTTACAGAATTGTGAAAAACGCGAAATTTTTGTAAATTTACTAAAATTCTATTGAAAAAAATTACTGTATATTGTAAAATATTAGCAAATAAAGCTACTGATTGTACTACCAATGGTTTCAGTAGTTATATTTAGGAGATGAAACACTTGTCAGTAAAACTTAATACTCGCTATCTTGAGGGCTTTGTTAATGAAAACGATGTCCAAAGTATTGCTCCCGAGGTAACGGCAGCGGTAAAACTTCTTGATTCAAGAACAGGTGCCGGTAATGATTTTCTTGGTTGGCTTGACTTACCTGTTGATTATGATAAAGATGAGTTTAACCGTATAAAGATGGCCGCAGAAAAAATTCGTAACGACAGTGATGTTCTTGTTGTTATCGGTATCGGCGGATCTTATCTCGGTGCACGAGCAGCTATCGAGTTTTGTAAATCCCAAAACAGAAATTTGCTCGAAAAACCACAGATTATTTTCGCAGGTAATACACTTTCTTCGGCTGCACTGGCAGAAGCAGTTGCTCTTTGTGAAGGTAAAGATTTTTCAGTTAACGTAATTTCAAAATCCGGTACAACTACCGAGCCAACTATAGCTTTCCGTGTTTTCAAGGATTTACTTGAAAAGAAATACGGCAAAGCAGAGGCGGCAAAACGAATTTATGCTACAACAGATAAATCTCGTGGAACTCTTAAAGAGCTCTCCGACCGTGAGGGTTACGAAACTTTCGTGATTCCCGATGATGTAGGCGGAAGATATTCAGTTCTTACAGCTGTAGGTTTACTTCCTATCGCAGTAGCAGGAATTGATATCGACAAAATGATGAAAGGTGCACAGGATGCACGTACAGCTTTCGCAGACGGTGATGTTTATACAAACGATTGTTATAAATACGCTGCTATGAGAAATATTCTTTACCGTAAAGGCAAATCAGTAGAAATGATGATTTCTTACGAGCCTGATTACACAATGATGAATGAATGGTTCAAACAGCTTTACGGTGAAAGCGAAGGTAAAAACGGTAAAGGTCTTTATCCTTCATCAGCAATTTTTTCAACAGATCTTCATTCTCTTGGTCAGTACGTTCAAGAAGGTGAAAGGGTAATGTTTGAAACGGTTGTAACCTTTAATAAGCCTAAAAACGAGCTTATAATCGGTCTCGACCCCGAAAACGGTGACGGCTTTAATTTTGTTGCAGGTCAGAGTGTTGACTATGTTAACAAAAAAGCTTTCCTTGGTACCGTGCTTGCTCATACTGATGGTCAGGTTCCTAATATGGTTCTTGAGTTAGATGAAATGAATGAGTACGAATTTGGCTATCTTGTATATTTCCTTGAAAAGGCTTGTGCAGTTTCAGGTTATATTCTTGGTATTAATCCCTTCGACCAACCCGGTGTTGAAAGCTATAAGAAAAATATGTTTGCTCTTTTAGGTAAACCCGGTTACGAAGAACACAAAAAGGCTCTTGAAGCAAGACTTTCATAAGTCATACGCTTGCAGAATCAAAATTAATTAAGAAATTTCGCCATAGTGCGAGATAATAAACAACGGAGGTAAATCATTATGGTTTCACTTATTATTGGTAACAAAGGTTCCGGTAAAACAAAAAGACTTATTGCTATGATCAACGATGCAGTAGCTAAATCAATAGGTACTGTTGTATGTATAGAAAAATCCCCATTACTTACTTACGAAGTAACTCATAAAGCAAGACTTATCGAAACTGAAAGATTTGATATCGAAGGTTGCGATGCTTTCTACGGAATGGTTTGTGGTATTATTGCACAGGACCACGATATTACAGAGATTTTTGTTGATGCTACATTCAAAATTGTTGGCAGAAATTACGACGAATTTGCAGAGCTTATTAAAAAACTCAGCAAGGTTTCAGAAGAAAATGAAACAGATATCGTATTCACTGTTTCTGAAGATATAGAAAAACTTCCTGAAGCTCTTTTTGAGTATGCTCAGAAAATCTGAATTGATTTAAATTGACCAAAAACTCTCTGCAGATGCAGGGAGTTTTTTATCGGAAAAATTTACTTTTCTTATTGACAAAACTACTTTTAGATAATATAATACTTGGGTATGTTGAGAGGTATAGAATATGATTATCGAACTTGAATCTGTTTTTAATACCGAAGGGTTAAAAATTCCTTTCGATTATGAGTTGTCACTTTCAGAGATTGATGTTTCGGGTTTTAACCCCATAACAAAACCTGTTAAAGTTTCAGGCTCAGTTGAAAACAAAGCCGGTATCGTTAATCTCAAGGCAAGTGCCGTACTTGATTACGAGGCTCCTTGTGATCGTTGTGCGGAGAATGTAATTTCGCAATTTTCATTCCCTGTTGAGCATACTCTCGTCGTTGCACTTGAAAGTGGTGACAATGACGATTTCCTCGAGGTGCCCAATATGCGACTTAACCTTGACGAACTTGTTGAAGAAGATGTCATTCTCGCTCTTCCAGGCAAGTACCTTTGTGACAGTGAATGTAAGGGTCTTTGTTCAATATGTGGCAAGAACCTTAATAAATCCCAATGCGACTGTAAAGCTCCGATCGATCCGCGAATGGAAGCCCTTTTACAGCTTTTGGAAGATTGATAATATTGATTATTATATAGGAGGTAGTACTCATGGCAGTACCAAAGAGAAGAGTTTCTAAAGCAAGACGTGACAAAAGAAGATCAAACGTTTGGAAAATGGATGCAGCAGCACTTGTTAAGTGCCCCAAATGTGGCGATTATAAAAGACCCCACAGAGTTTGCACAGCATGTGGCTACTACAACGGCAAGCAGGTTATCGAAGTAGAATAATCTGTAATAGTTAATTTGTTTTTCAAAGGGCGGTGGGAGATTTCTCCCCGCCCTATTGGACTTTTAAAAAGGTGGTGGGAATGTGTCAGTTAAAGTTGAAAACGTTGTTGAAGAGTCTTACGGCTATAAAGCAGGTATAAAACCTGGTGACGAAATTTTAAAAATAAATTCCCACGAAATTTTTGACGTGCTTGACTATCGTTTTTATATTCAGGCAAAAAAGCTCAATATTGAAATATTAAGAAACGGTGAAAATGATACAATAAATATCAGAAAAAGTGATGAATTTGCCGATATAGGTCTTGAGTTTAGGACTTATCTTATGGACAAACAGCATTCTTGTAAAAACAAGTGTATTTTCTGCTTTGTTGATCAGATGCCTGAAGGAATGCGAGATACCTTGTATTTTAAGGATGATGATTCAAGGATGTCTTTTCTTTTTGGTAATTACATTACTCTTACAGGGCTTTGTGAAAGAGAAGTTCAACGTATAATTGATATGCATATTTCACCAATAAATATTTCAGTTCATACAATGAACCCACAGTTGAGAGTTGAAATGATGAAAAATCGTTTCGCCGGTGAGAGTCTTAAAATTATTGATAGATTTTCTGAAAACGGTATCAGTATGAATACACAGCTTGTTCTTTGTCCGGGGATAAATGACGGTGAAGAATTAAGGTATTCTCTTAGCGAGTTAGCAAAACACTATCCTGATGTGAAAAGTATAGCAGCTGTCCCTGTCGGTATCACAAAATACCGTGACGGACTGTTTCCTTTAAGGACGTATACAAAGGAAGAAGCATCACAGGTTATTGATATAATAGATGAGTTTAATGCTCATTTTTCTTTTTATAATAACGGTGAGATTTTAGCATACGCTTCTGATGAGTTTTATTTGTTAGCCGAAAGGGATTTGCCTTCTGCCGATTATTACGGTGAGTTTTCTCAGCTTGATAACGGTGTTGGTATGTGTGCATTATTAAAATCTGAATTTTCAGAAGCTCTTGAAAATGTAGATGCTAAAGAAATTAAGAGAAATGTCACCATAGCAACCGGCTGTGCAGCTTACGAGCTTATGTGTGAGTTGGCAGATAGTTTGAAAGCTAAGTTTAGAGGTTTAAACATAAAGGTAATTGAGATAAAAAATGACTTTTTTGGTCATACGGTTACTGTTGCAGGGCTTATCACAGGTCAGGATTTTAAAAATCAATTAAAAAATATTGATTTAGGTGATGAGCTTTTGATACCCAGAGTTTCATTGAGAAACGAGGGCGATAAATTCCTTGATGATATAACCATTGAAGAATTATCTGAGTTTTTGAATATTAAAGTAACTGCAGTTGAATCTGACGGTGCAGTTCTTCTTGATACAATGATTAACGGAGGTGCTTAATATGGCAAGACCTGTTGTTGCTATTGTTGGTAGACCTAACGTAGGTAAATCAACTCTTTTTAATAAGCTTACGGGTACACGCCTTGCAATCGTAGATAACACTCCCGGTGTTACCCGTGACAGATTGTTTGGTGACTGTGAGTGGTTAGGTCATAATATGATGCTTGTTGATACAGGTGGTATTGAGCCTTATTCAAACGATATAATACTTTCACAGATGAGACGTCAGGCACAGCTTGCAATCGATAGTGCAAATGTTATTATACTTGTAACCGATGTTCGTGATGGTGTTGTTGCAACAGATGAAGAAGTTGCTTCAATGCTTCAAAAGAGCGGTAAGCCTATTGTTCTTGCTGTTAATAAATGCGACTCTTTAGGTGGTCCGCCACCTGAATTATATGAATTTTATAATTTAGGCTTGGGCGATCCTATTCCTGTTTCGTCAGTTCATGGTCATGGTACAGGCGATCTTCTTGATGAAGTATTAAAACATCTTCCTGAAGAGTATCTTTCAGAAGAAAATGATGAAGATGAATATATTAAAGTTGCAGTTATCGGTAAACCAAACGTTGGTAAATCTTCACTTGTTAACAAAATTATCGGTGAAGATCGTATGATAGTTTCTAATATTGCCGGTACAACAAGAGATGCAACCGACAGCTTCGTTGAAAACGATTACGGTAAATTTATGTTCATTGATACTGCAGGTTTAAGAAGAAAATCAAAAATAGACGATGCAGTTGAAAAATACAGCGTTTTAAGAACTGATATGGCTGTTGAAAGAGCAGACGTTTGTGTTATTATGATAGATGCTCTTGAAGGTTTTACCGAGCAAGACAGTAAGGTTGCCGGCAGAGCATTGGAACAGGGTAAAGGCTGTATTATTGCCGTTAATAAATGGGATGCATATGAAAAAGACGGAAAAACAATGGATTCTTATCGTAAACAGCTTATGAAAGATTTTTCGTTTATGTCTTTTGCACCTATTATTTTCATTTCTGCTAAAACAGGACAACGTTTAGAAAGGCTTTATGAGCTTATTAAATTTGTTGATACTCAGAATGCAATGAGAATAAAAACAGGTCAGCTTAACGAAATTCTTGCAGCTGCAACATTAAGAGTTCAACCCCCGACAGATAAGGGTAAACGTCTTAAAATATTCTATATGACACAGGCATCTACAAGACCACCAACGTTTGTTTGCTTTGTTAATAATGCAGAGCTTTTCCATTATAGCTATCAACGTTATCTTGAAAACCAGATACGTGAAGTTTATGGTCTTGAAGGCACACCTGTAAGATTTGTTATACGTGAACGTGACGAAAAAAGCAGACATTAATAAATGTGTGAAAGTAAGATGTTTTTTTAATTTTGTTTCACAGTATTTAATTTTTATCAAACCCATTTACATTTTTATATTTGTTGATATAATGAAGGCGAATAGTGAAAACTATTCGCCTATTTCTATTGTTCAGGGGTGAACAAAATATGAAAGAAATAACAAATAAGCCAATCCCTAAACAGTATGAAGAGCTTTACAAAAAAACTATAAAACCTGATGAAGCTCTTTTTGTTGTTGTAGGTGACTTGAATCTCAAAGGGCGTTATGGCGATTCTATGCTTGTTTTTACAAGAGATAAGCTTGTTGCTTTTGATGAATGCAATGAAAATGTTACCGTAACTCTTAAGTTTTCAGATATTCAAGAGGCCCAGGTTAAACGACTTTACGGTAATGCCGTTTTTAAAGTGAAGCTGACAAACGGCAAAAAACAAATGCTGTTACGTTTTTCTTATGCTGCAGCAGAGGTTGCAGATGCAGCAGCTGTTTTCGTTAACGCTGTTAATGAAGGTGCTGACATTGAAGATGAAGCTGAAACAGTAAAATCTGTTTATCACAAGCAACGTTGTTTTTGTCCTAAATGTGGCAGAAAATTACCTAACCCTGAAGCAGAATGTATTAACTGTTCAGGTAAAGGAAAACTTGTTTCAAAGTTTGCAAAATACGTTATTCCCGAAAAGAAACCGTTACTCGTTTGTATGCTTCTTTCTGTGGCAGCTACTGCACTTTCACTTGTGCCACCATACATAACAAAAATAATGGTTGACGACGTTATTCCGGGAAAAGATGCTGATATGCTTGTAAAAGTGCTTATAGCACTTTTGGGTATATACGTGCTTCAATATGTAATGAACGGCTTTCGTTCATACAGGCTGCGTCTTGCAGGCGACAGAATAACTTTAAACCTGAAAAAAGATATTTACGAAAAAGCACAGTATTTGCCATTAAGCTTTTACGACAAAATATCAACAGGTTCAGTTATAAACAGGGTTAACTCTGATGCAGGTGTTATTCAGGCTTTTATTATGAAAATAACTCAGGAAGCAGTAGTACAAGCCTTTACCCTTGTTGGACTTGTTGTTATTATGTTCGGAATGAGTTGGAAATTAGCTTTATTCTCATTAATACCTGTTCCTGTTGTAGTTGTTGCAGGTAGAATGTTTGGTAAAATAATCGGACCCAAATATATGCGTTTGTGGCGAAGAAGTGCTTCAATTTCAACGGTTCTTGCCAACTCGATTCCGGGTGTGCGAGTAATTAAAGCTTTTACCAATGAAAAAGATACAATCAGAAAATTTGAACGTTATTGCGATGAATGGTATAAAGAAGATAAAAAAGTTGCTGTTCCTGCAGCAATCTTCCCGTCTCTTATAACCTTCCTTGTTACCTGTGGCTCTATTGTTATATGGTTTTTAGGTGGCAAAATGGTCATAGGTGGCAGTGAAGAAATTTCATTAGGTCTTCTTGTTTCTTTCGTATCGTATGCAAGTATGTTTTATGGACCTGTAAACTTCTTTGCAAATATGAGTGATACATACCAGAATACTTTAGCTTCTGCAGAAAAAATTCTGGATATTATAGATGCTGAACCGGAGCATAACTTTGGTGAAGGTAATACTCTTGAAAGAATGAAAGGTAAAATTGAGTTTAAAAACGTAAACTTTGCCTTTGACCGTTCAAAAAAGGTGCTTTCAAATATTAACCTTACAATTGAGCCTGGCGATATCGTTGGTATTGTAGGTACAACAGGTTCAGGTAAATCTACCCTGATAAACCTGCTTATGCGATATTACGATGATTATGATGGTGAAATTCTTATTGATGGCGTGAATATAAAGAATGTTGATATGAAATACTATCGTGATTCTATCGGCTACGTTCAGCAAGAGCCTTTAATGTTCCGTGATACTATTTTCAATAATATCGCTTTCGGTAGTGGTAACGTTCACGTAGAACAGGTTATTCATGCAGCCGAGGTTGCCAATGCTCACGGCTTTATTTCTAAATTGCCTGATGCTTATGATACGATGTTGGGCGAAAGGGGAGTCGGACTTTCGGGTGGTGAACGTCAAAGAGTTTCTATTGCAAGAGCTGTTCTTAAAAACCCAAGCATACTTATTTTTGACGAAGCAACTGCAGCTGTTGACTCTGAAACCGAGCATCTTATTCAGGGTGCCATTGAACGTCTTATAAGCGGCAGAACAACTCTTATGATAGCCCACAGACTTTCAACCTTGAGAAAAGCTAATAAAATAATAGTTGTTGATAAAGGTGAAATTATTGAGTGTGGCACACCTGAAGAGTTATTAAAGCAAAAAGGTAAATATTATAAGCTTGTAGAAATTCAGTCTATGGGCGAACAACTTCAGAAACGAAAAGCTGAAGAGAATTTTGAGTGAGGTGAGATGAATGCCCAGATATATTGAAGGTTCTGAAATCAGGTTAACAGAAAATGATAAGATTTTCGTTGATGCAGAATTTTATACAGGGGAAAAATTCACCGAACTTGAACTTCACAGAATGTTTCCCATAACAGGCCTTAATAAGTATATTGCTCTTTTAGATTCTGAAGGTAACGAAATCGGTATAATACGAAATGTTGACGAGCTTATGCCCGAATCTAAAGCAGTTGTTGAAAATTGTCTCAGAGAGTATTATATGATGCCGAGAATCACCAGGTTTATTAAGATGAGTGAACGTTTTAAAATATGGATGTGGACAGCCGAAACCGATAAAGGTGTATGTACTTTTGAAATTCGTAACCATCTTACAGCAATTAAACCACTCTACGATGGCAGGGTACTTATTAAAGATGCAAACGACAACCGTTATGAGATACCCGACGTTAATAAACTTGATAAAAAGAGCTTGAAAATGATATTACCCAAACTTTAATGTTTGATAATTGAAAGGAGTATATTATGAAACTTTTAATAGCAATAGTTAATAATGATGATAGTGCAGTTGTTTCTTCATCACTTACAAAAGAAGGATTTACCGTTACAAAGCTTTCGACAACCGGTGGTTTTTTAATGGTTGGTAACACAACATTTCTTATCGGTGCCGAAGATGATAGTGTAGCAAAAGCTAAAGCTATAATTAAAGAATATTCACAAAAAAGAACAAAAACTACGTCAACATCTACCGGTTTTGGCTCAGGTCTTCGTGAAGACGATTTTGCAAGAGAGGTTGCTATCGGTGGTGCAATAGTATTCACACTTGACGTTGAAGACGTTGACAAATATTGATTTTTAATAGAACTGATATTTGATATAATAAAACACGTATCCTTTGCCAAAAAAGGGTGCGTGTTTTTAGTCTTTTTGCTAATTGTTATATAAGGATTAATATGATAGAATTAAAGAAATAATTTAAGGAGGTAATGCGCTTTATGGCAAATGAAGGTATAACTTCAGTAATCGACAAGGCCAAAGGGCTGTTTGGCGATTTTAAAGAGCATTGGAATACCCCGGCTGAGGGTAACTATGTTCCTTATAAGGAGTATAAAGACGTTGTTATCGGTGTTGGTGCAAACTACACAGGTTCAAAAACGCTTGAATACATCGGCTTCTGGTCAAGCTGTTTTCTTATTATGCACCACTACAAATTGCCGTATCTTACATTCTCTGTTATTGGTCTTTTAAATATGCCTTTAGGTTATGTTTCTGCACTTATTTGGTGGTATGTGTGTGATAACCTTGGCTTCTTACCTAAGAAAACAGAGAGAAAAGTTTATCTTGTTTACGGTCTTATGATGGGCTTTGGTATTTCAACCCTACTGTTTGACTATTCACGGCTTTTTGATCAATCAGGTACTTTTATAACACTGCTTAACAGCTTTGAGGGTATGAATGCTACGGCGTGCTTCAAGACGTTTGGTACCCATTTCCTGTATACAGGTTGGGTTGGTGCCCGTAATATCTTCTGGCGTAAAAAACTTATTCCCAAATACGGTAGATATAAATACAGCCTTTACTGTGACGTTATTCCGAAGTGTGTAATGGTTATTCTTATCGGTTGGCTTCCTGTATATAATATTGCAGATGTTGCTACACGTGTCTGGGTTGCTAACTTGCTTTTTGCTACATATAACGTTTTCGGTTTTGGTAACGTACTTGAGGAATGTTCAAAGCGAATCAGTCCCAATTTGAAGGAACGAATTCTTATTCGTAGCTATCCCGTTAAAATTTCTCATATTTTCAACTCAATTCTTGCAATTATTCTTCCTGCTATTGTTGGTACTCTTCGTCACGAATGGGCAGATATTAATTTCTACAGATGGGTTATACCGATAACCTTCTGTATTTCTGCAGCATTTACAATGGGTCTTGCAGGCAGAATTAAAGAAAGAATCCCACAGCCACCTATTGAAAAGAAGGTTCAGATTAAATTCTGGGATGGTATGTTAGGTGTTCTTAAAAATAAATACCTTCTTATTAATACGATTGTTGGTCTTATTGACTCTCTCGGTAATGGTATGTTGCCATTTGCAACTATACTTTATTTCTACACCTTCCGTCTAAGTGGTCTTCCTTATTCATTATTGGTAGCCCTTATTTCATTTGCAGGTACTCCACCTGATTTATTATCACCTTATTTCCTTAAGAGATTTTCATACAAGCAGATTATGGTGTTCTATCAACTAAGCCGTGCGATCGGTAACGCAATTATTGCCGTTGCTATGTGGACTCTTGGCGATAATCTTGCACTTTGTGGTACTATTTGTGTTGTTGTATTATTCTTTATGGAAATGACAAAAACTGTTCCCACAACTGCAGGTCACGATATGGGTGTGCGTGTGAATGACTATCAGATGTACCTGTCAGGCGAACGCCTTGAAAGCTTTGCAGGTATTTTCGGTTGGTTTACAGGACCTATTACTTCTTTCGTTGGTCTTATAATCCCGATTTTCTTACTTAAATACGGCTTTAACAGTAACTGGGAAATTCTCTTCTTTGACGGTTCAAGAAGAAATATAGTTGTTGTGCCGATTATTGTTGATGCTATAGGCTTCTTCCTTATGACGATTCCCTATCTCTTCTGGGATTATGATAACAAGAAGCAAAATCTTGTTATGGAAGTGCTTAAACGTCGTGCCGAGGTTACAGAAAAGAAAGCTCAGGAAGAGGGCGTTTCTGTATCCGGTGGCTATAAAGGTTGATAGGAGGGGAGTCTAATGAGTAAAAAAGAGAAAAAACAAGTTAACGATTGGCAGGACGACGTGAAGCTTGATATTCCCGAAGATGAAATATGGACTTATCAGGTTCCCGGTCTTGCAGCGCCTCATATCAACAAACCGTACAAACACTATAATTTGAAAAAGGCAATTTTCGTTATCAGTATTATCGTTGCAGTGTCACTTTCAATTTATTTTAGTGTTATGGCTTTGCAGAACGATACCTTCCAGTATAGCGAGACTGAAAACGGAATTGAATTTTCAAAATTCAGTAACACGGGTTATCTTTATGAGCTTGATATTGATTACGTTTCTGATATTGAGTATATTGCCGGTAACAATGACCCTAACACAAACTTTAAAGTTGTGAAGGACACGACTAAACCTATTACGTCTGTCAGAGAGTTCACCCTTAACTGTGACGATAAAATTAAAACAATAAGAATAGGTGAAAACGTTGAGTTTGTTGATACAAAGGCGTTCTATTCCTGTTGGGCGTTACAGAATATCGAGGTTGACGAAAATAACCCTAATTACTGTGATGTTGACGGTGTTCTTTATAATAAAGATAAAACGGAAGTTCTCTGCTATCCTTGTGACCACGATGAATATTTAAGACAGAAATACGGTTACGAAAAAGAACTTTATAAAGATGAGGTTACACCTGAATACGAAAGAGATGTTCAGACCTACGTTGTTCCCTCAACAGTTGTAAAGATTGATGAGATGTGCTTTAACTATGCAAATCTTCGTGTGATTTATTTACCTGAAGGTCTTGAAACTATTGAAACTTTGGCAATTTTTAAGCTTCATGAAAAACTTGACCAATGGGGTACAACACCGTCACTTACAAATGTTTATTCTTACGTTGCCGAAGACGTAACCGATACCCACTTTACCGGTGAAGATTCTTTGGGTAGAGTTTATAAATCATTACCTGAAGGTCTTAAGTTTATCGGTTCAGATGCTTTCAGCTATAACCAGGCTTTAGAATACGTTTATATTCCTGAATCAGTAACCTATGTAGGTCACCACGCATTCTGGGATACTTGCTATAAAGAAGATGGTGAGTTGAAAGGCATTGACGTAATGAATGTTGCTGTAAGCGAAGAAGAGTTTTCAAGCCTTGAAATCGGTGACGATTGGCGTCCTAAATACGATCGGCTTTTATTTAAAAAGGCAGTAGACGTTAATTTCTCTGCTGAAAGAGCCGAGTAATCTGATTTCCAAAAATTAAACAAAATAAAAACTGTCAACCGATTTTTCCGGTTGACAGTTTTAAATTTATGATATTATTTTGAAAAATAGTGCTTGTCAAGAATTTCAGCAGCTGTTATAACAAATCTTACACAAGGCCTTGCTTTGTAATATTCTTCAGTTCTTGGTGAAGAAACGGGAGATGTTGAGTTGCCTAACGTGCCTAATAAATCTTTGCAAATATATGTTGAGTGAACTGCTTTAAATTCATTTGCTAAATCCTGAATCAGCTTGTAATGTGCATCTTTATCTTCTTTAGTATCTTTATGTGTGTAGCCTGAAAGAAGTCCTGCAACCATAAACATACCTGTAACGGCACCACAAACCTCTCTGAGTCTGCCCATACCCCCACCGAAAGAAGATGAAAGCTTTAATGCAGTGTCAAAATCAAACCCACAATCCTCAGCAAATGCACCAAAAACTGCCTGTGAACAGTTGCATCCATTACAAAACAATTCTGCAGCTTTTTCTGAATGATTTTTAACCATATTTTAAACCTCTTTTTTAATACTG
>JAZOSL010000097.1:0-13034 GCA_045657085.1 Acutalibacteraceae bacterium
ATATGGTGTTATCTTTGGCATTGTTGATTTTGAACGACTTTTCTCAAAATCAACTATTTGGCTTTTCACATTCGTTGATTGGTGCATTTTTCCCTGCAACTAATCTGTTTATCTGGGGACATATTCTGTATAGACGACGAGAAACATTTTCTTCAAAAAAGTGTATGGTTATTGGCTTGGTTGTGTTTGGCTTGGTTAATTTAATCCGTGCGAAATTACAATATAGTTTGTATTTACAAGGGGATCAAAGATGCCATATGCTGTATTGGTATACAAGTTGGGGCCTTGTATGTATGATTGGCTTGTTTGCCTTTGCAACATCGTTTATGACAGCTATAAAAAACAAACATTTCTCAAGAGTGGTTAATTTTTTAGCTTCGTATACGTTTCCGATTTATATAGTGCACCTTCCTATAATCAAATTGTTTGATAAACATCAGGTACTGTCTTTTGTTTCTGATAAGGTTTTTTCAATGGGTTCAAATTTTGTTTGTGATGTTTTGTATTTTGTGGTAGTGATAACGGGCGTTTTTGTGGTATCGTTAATTTTAAGCATTATATCAAGACATATAATAAAAGTGGTTAAAAAGGTTACCGGTACATTATTGTAGAATAAGAATGTTAAATGGTTATACTGTTTGAGGCACGCTTTATTATGAAGTGTGCCTCAAACAGCATTTGTAAGGTGAATGACATTTTTGTGTCAACTAAACATTTTATGTTCGGCTTCGCCGAGGGAGTTCGAGTCTCTCTCGATTAAAGTAAATTAAATCAAAAATAAAAATGAGAAACCAAAAACAAAAAGACATCCTATTGGATGTCTTCTTTTACTGGCGCAGAAGGAGAGACTCGAACTCTCGCGCCGGTTTCCCGACCTACGCCCTTAGCAGGGGCGCCTCGTCACCAACTTGAGTACTTCTGCATTGGTAACTGAGAAACAGTTATTTAATTGTCCTCGATAGAGGTGGCGCAGAGAGTGGGATTCGAACCCACGGTACGTTTCCGTACGACGGTTTTCAAGACCGTTCCGTTATAACCACTTCGGTATCTCTGCATATGATAGCCTTGATATATTATCATACGAAATTGAAATTGTCAACCGATTTTTATGATTTTTTTAAAAATATTTTTATTGTGCTGTTTTAAGCGATGTTGTTTTTTTGTTGTTTTGTGTCGTATAAAACCATATTTAAAAAAATACCCAAAAAATACCGATAAATATTATACACATTTTTCTTTCTGTTATAGTTGATTTTGGCGTGATTTTAGTGTAAAATGTATAAATGTAAGGTGTAAAAACCCACTTTTTAATAAACTTTTTAGGTGATTTGTATGAATTATAGGCTTACAAAGAAGCAAGCAAAAGAAATGCTTGAAAATAAACTTCTTCACTTTTTCGGTATTTCAACCGAAAATGCAACCTACGAGCAGTTTTATAAGGCAGTTACAATGATTGTCCGTGATATGATGGCTCAGGGTAGGGCAGAACTTTCTAAAAAAGCAGACGATGAAGGTAAAAAGCGTGTTTGCTATCTTTCTATGGAATTCCTTATGGGGCGTTCTCTGAAAAATACACTTTTCAATCTTAATCTTACAGATACTTTCGCAAGTGTTCTTAAAGATTATGGTATTAAAATCGATAGCCTTTACGAGTGTGAACCTGATGCAGGCTTAGGTAACGGTGGTCTTGGCAGACTCGCTGCGTGTTACCTTGATGCTCTTGCTACCCAGGGTTATCCTGCAAGAGGTTATTCAATCCTTTATGAATATGGTATTTTCCGTCAGAAGCTTATTGAAGGCAGACAGACGGAACTCCCCGATAACTGGCTTCCCGGTGGCGAGGTTTGGCTTGTACCGAGAGAAAGCAGTTCAGTTGATGTTTGCTTTGAAGGTTACGTTGAAGAAATCTGGGACAATCAATACCACCATGTTGAAATTAAAGATGGTAACGTTATTCAGGCTGTTCCTTATGATATGTTCGTTGCAGGTAAAGATGGCAAAGGTATCAGCTGTTTACGTCTCTGGAGTGCAAAAGCACCTGAATTTGATATGAAATCATTTAATCAGGGTGATTTTATGCGTTCTATGGAACGTCAGGCGATGGCAGAAGTAATAAGCAAGGTTCTTTATCCTATGGATAATCATCCTGAAGGAAAATCTTTAAGACTCCGTCAGCAATATTTCCTTGTATCTGCATCTGTTCAGGATATTGTTCGTCACCACCTTCGTGAGTATGGCACAGTAGATAATCTTCCTGAAAAGCTTGCAATTCATATTAATGATACTCATCCCACAATGGCTATTCCGGAACTTATGAGAATACTTCTTGACGAATGTGGCTACGGTTGGGACGATGCTTGGAGACTTGTTACTAATACAGTTGCTTATACAAATCATACCGTTATGAGTGAGGCTCTTGAATGTTGGAGTGAAGACCTTGTAAAACGTCTTATTCCACGTATTTACGACATTATCAAAGAAATTGATAATCGCTTCCGTGCTTATGTTTGGGAGTCAACACACGATGCAGATTACGTTGAACGTACTGCGATTGTGTCAGGTGGTGCTGTGAAAATGGCTAATCTTTGTGTTGCTGCTTGTCACAGTGTTAACGGTGTATCAGCTCTCCATAGTCAGATTCTTAAAGACACTCTTTTCAATGATTTCTATAAACTTACACCCGATAAGTTTACTAACGTAACAAACGGTATAGCTCACAGACGTTGGTTATGTCAGGCAAATCCCAAGCTCACGGCATATCTTACAGAGCTCCTTGGCGATGATAAGTTTGTTTACGATGCTGAGCATCTTTCAAAACTTGCTGGATTTAAGGATGATGAAGAAGTTCTTAAAAAGATCGGAGAAA
This sequence comes from Acutalibacteraceae bacterium, assembly GCA_045657085.1. Classification (GTDB taxonomy): domain Bacteria; phylum Bacillota; class Clostridia; order Oscillospirales; family Acutalibacteraceae; genus DTU089. The sequence goes on from JAZOSL010000097.1 coordinate 2,867, forward strand.
TCAAAAAAGCCAATAAAGAGGCTTTTGCAAAGCATATACAAAAAACAACAGGTGTTAAGCTTGATACAAATTCAATTTTTGACGTTCAGGTAAAACGTCTTCACGAATACAAACGTCAACACCTTAATGCACTCAATATTATTTCTGAGTATCTTGCTATCAAAGAAAATCCCAATGGTGATTTTGTTCCTAAAACTTATATTTTCGGTGCAAAAGCAGCTCCCGGTTATTACGTAGCACAAAGAATAATAAGTATGATTCTTGCTTTGGGTGAAATGATTGATAAAGATCCTGATGTAAAAGGCAGACTTAAGGTTCTTTACGTTGAAGATTATAACGTAACAAATGCTGAAAGACTTATGCCCGCAGCAGATGTTTCTGAACAGATTTCTCTTGCAGGTAAAGAAGCAAGCGGTACCGGTAATATGAAGCTTATGATGAACGGTGCTCTTACTATTGGTACTCTTGATGGTGCAAATGTTGAAATTCACGAAGCAGTAGGGGACGATAATATGTTCCTTTTCGGTATGAGAACCGAAGAAGTAAATGCACTTCGTAACAGTGGTTACAATCCACAGAGTTATTACAACAATAATGCAGAACTCAGGAAGGTTATTGATTTCATCTTGAAAGGTGGAATTGATGGTAAAGATTTCTCTGATATCGCAGGAACTATCATTCACCACGATCCATTTATGGTGCTTGCTGATTTTGCTGATTACCAACGTGCACAGAAAAAGGTAAGAGATACTTTCCTTGATGAAAAGAAATGGAATCAGATGTCTCTTCTTAACATAGCGTATTCAGGCAGATTTGCTGCTGACAGAGCTATAAACGAATATGCTCGTAATATATGGAATACACAAAAAATGTGGTGATTTTTGGTCTTTTTGACGAAAATGTGTGTGTCAAGTGCATTTGAATAAAATGCACTTGACTTTTTTTAGTATTTGCAGTAATCTAAAGATACTGAAAAATAGTGTGGTATTGTCTAAGCAGTACACAAATTTGAAAGGGGTATTATACCGATGAAAAATTCAGATATGAAGGTAATTGCTATAATTCTTGCTATAGCTCTTTGCCTTACAGTTCTCACAAGCAACGTTGTTTCAGTTGCTTCAGTAGTTATCCTTGCAAAAGGTAACACAGTTGCTGCTGGGGCAGGTACAAACACAGATGTTCCCGCAGGCAACGATGGTAGCAGCTCAGCTCCTACACAGGCTCCCGCAGGTAACAACACAGCAACAACAGCTGCTCCTGCTGGTGACAACACAGCAACAACAGCTGCTCCTTCAGGCAACACAGGTGCTACACAGGCTCCTGCAGGTGACAACACAGCAACAACAGCTGCTCCTGCTGCCAACTCAAAAATCGATGCTGAAGCTCTTGCAATGTTCCAGAAAGCAGCAGCAGACATCAACAGCACAGGTGCTGCAGGTTACACAAAGAAATCATGGCAGTCAATCGATGCTTTCACTCTTGATGGTGCTGAAAGCTTAAGTGGTGCTCTTAAAGGTCTTATCGAAGGATTTATGACTAAAGAAGCTGATGCTGAAGATAAGGTTTCTGAAAAAGGTTCAGAAGATGCAATGCGTCGTATGCCCGCAAGTAACTGCTCACAGGATAAGATCGAAAGCGTTACAAAGAAAGAAGCTAACGGCAACTACATCATTACAATCGTAATGAAAGACGAAAACAACCTTAAAAAGGCTGACACCGATGGTCTTAACGTTATGTCAAGAGACATCCTTTACATGGAAGACGTTGAAGATACAGTTAAGAACGATGATACAGTTAAGAAACTCGTTAAGAGCCTTGACGAAGGTACAATCACCTACAAAGCTTACACAATTACAGCTGAAATGACAAAAGACGGTAAATTTGTTAACATTACTCATAAATGTTCAGCAGACCTTGTTGCTAAGGTTTCAGTTGCTATCTTTGGCCAGATCGGTGGTAGCGGTACATTAACATTCAACGTTGTCTACAAAGATTTCGTATATTAATTTAAAATGTGCAAATATGCCGACTCGAGTTTCTCGGGTCGGTTTTTTGTTTTTTTTGAGCTGTTATGTTGCCTTTTTATTTATACTGTTATGTTGCCTTTTTATTTATAATAATATATTGACTTTTTAATGTTTTTAATGTATTCTTTATGTATATAGGCATTCGCCTTTGTAAATTGAAAGGAGATTATTTCAATGAGTAATTCCAACATCAAAGTAATTGCAATAATTGCAACAATCGTGCTTGTATTTACACTTATTACAAGTAATGCAGTTTCAGTAGCATCAGTTATTTTCCTTGCAAAAGGTACAGCTCAGACAGGTTCTGTAGCAGGTACAAATAACGATGTTAACACTGACAATGGTGGTAACGGTGGTACTGCAGCAACAACAGCTCCTGCAGGTAACAGCACAGCAACAATAGCTCCCGCAGGTGACAATACAGCAACAACAGCTCCTGCAGGTAATGCTCAGCAGAAGAGCGATGAAGAAGTTCTTAAAATCTACACAGACCTTATGAACAAAGCAAAAGCTGATAAACCCGGTTACAAAAAGGTTGAGTATCAGGAGCTTCCGTCTGATTCAACAAACCGTGTTATCTCTAAAGGTGAAGGCCTCATCGGTACAATTCTTAAACTTGTTGATTCTCTTGACCTTATGACTTCAAAAGAAACAGCAGAAGCTGATCCCGAAATCGTTGAAAAAGGCAGCGATATGAGATGGTTCCCTGTTTACAAATGTGAAAAAGGTTGCTACCTTACAGATTTAAATGCAATCGAAAGCACAAAATACGAAGATCTTGGTAATGGTAAAGCAAGAATCACAATTGAGCTTAAAGATGAAAACAATCCTGAACCTATGGCTGAAGGTGCATCAACATCTCCAAGTAACACAGGCGCTATGTTCTCACCTCTTTCAAAAGCAGATATCGACAACACTATAAATGGTGGTGCTGTTCAGGCAGTTATTAAGAACGTTCAGTATAGCCTTGTTTACCACGATTGTAAAGCAGTTGTAGAATATGATACAAACACAAATCAGATCATTAAACTCGAACAGTATATGAACGTTGCTATTACAGGTGGCGGTAAGGTATTAGGTGTTTCTGAATTCAAGATTGATAAACAGGAACTCTTCAATACAATGATTATCACTGATTTCCAGTATTAATTAATAAAATGATTTTAGCCTCTCTGTAAAAGAGAGGCTTTTTCTTGTTTATAATATTCTTTATTAGCATTTACAATTATTAGCATCTATGATACAATTATGCAAAGTGTAAATGTGTAAAATTTTTTTAGGAGGATAATCGTGGTATTTAAAATTCTTTTTGGTATATGTTTAATTGTTCTTGTTTTTTGTGTGCCGTGGTATTTAAAAGCTCTTTGGCCCGAAAAATGCAGAAAATCCCTTATACTTAAAATGATTTGTTCTACAATGTTTGTTTCTATAGGGGTGTTATCGGTATATATATCTGGTAACACGTCAACCTATGCAATTATAATGGTTATTGGTCTTGTCTTCGGTTGGATAGGTGACTATTTTCTTCATGCAAAACCATCGGATGTGTATTTCGTTACCGGTTTTTTGAGCTTTCTTATCGGACACTTCTTTTATATTGGTGCTTACGTAAGAACTTTACCAAAGCTTTTCCCCGACTATGAAATGATCAGTGCTATTGAAATAGCTGTTGAAATTATTTTTATTGCTCTTGGACTTATAGCATTAAAGATCTTTAACGTTAAGCTTAATCCTAAAATTCTTAAAATAGGAATATATTTTTATTTTGCCATAGTTACGTTTATGTTTGTAAAAGCATCTGCTTTAGGATTTAATTATTATAAAAGTGGTGCACCTTACGGAATAGTTGCCTTTGCGTTGTTAAGCCTGGGTTCATTATTCTTTGTTCTTTCCGATGCAACTCTCGGTATTATTTCTTTTGGTGGACAAAAGAAAAATTATCCCTTGAAAATATTTAATATTCTTACTTATTTTTGGGGTCAGGCAATGCTTGCATCATCAATTTTATTTATTGAGGCATAATATATGTTTAATGATATCTATAATCGTAAAAATACAGGCTCTTATAAATGGGACACAGTTGTTCCGGAAGGCGTAATTGAAAGGGGAGCTTACCCACTTTCAGTTGCCGATATGGAATTTAAAACCCCTGAAGAAGTCAGAATAGCAATAAAAGATTTTACGGATAAAGGTTTTTTCTGTTACACAAGTGGTGATGATGAATATAAAAGATCAGTAAAAGCCTTTATGAAAAGACGTCACAACTTTGCAATTGAAAATGAATGGATCACTTGTGTCGGTGGCGTTGTTTTTGCAATAAACACTGCAATACGTGCATTCACCAAACCCGGTGATAAGGTGATAATACAGTCACCTGTTTATTATCCTTTTTCAACTGCTATTTTAAACAACGGCAGAGTTATAGCAGATAACCCACTTATACCAAATGGTGACAGGTATGAGATGAATTTCTCTGAACTTGAAAAAATTGCTCAAAACCCCGACGTCAAAATGATGCTTCTTTGTAGTCCCCATAATCCTGTTGGTAGAGTATGGTCAAAAGAAGAATTGAAAAAAGTTGGTGACATTTGTTTAAAAAATAATGTTATTCTTGTAAGTGATGAAATACATTTTGACATATTAAGAAAGAATTCAGAACATACAGTAATTTATAATGTAGATGAAAGCTTTAAAAGTAATACTGTGATTTGTACTGCAATAAGTAAAACCTTTAATCTTGCAGGGTTAGGCACATCAAATATAATTATTGCAGATGAGAATCTCAGAAATAAGTTTCAGACACAACTTACTGCAGACGGTTATTCTTGCATAAACTGTGTTTCAAGACCGGCTACTATAGCTGCATATACACAGTGTGATTATTGGATAGATGCAATGAATGATTACGTGGATAATAATATAGATTACGTTAAAAGTGTTGTTGATGATATCCCACAGATAAAAATGTATAAATGCGAAGGTACATATCTCGTCTGGCTTGATATGAGAAAGTTAAATCTTACTGACGATGAGTTGGATAAGTTTCTTGTGGAAAAATGTGGGATTATTCAAGATCCGGGCTTTTGGTTCGGTGAAGGCGGTAAAGGCTTTACAAGGTTAAACGTAGCGTGTCCTCTATCAGCTTTAAAAAAGGCTATGGAATCCTTGAAACGCGAAATAATTAACGGAGAGTTTTAATTATGAAAATTAAAGTTTTAGCTATATTACTTTGTGCGATTGCTTTGTTTACCTGTTGTACACCAATAGTTATTGCTGCCGAAGAACAAGGCGAGTTTGAGCTTACTCTTGATGTTAATAAAAGATATACCGATATTTCTGAAGAAGCATCAGGTGAGAATTTGTTTCTTTATGGTGAAAAGGAAGAAGCAGAAAAAAACACAAAAAGAAATACATATATAGCTGTGTTGGCTGTTGCTTTGGTAATAGCTGTAGTGGTTCTTGTTTTAACCTTAAAACGTGTTCCTAAAGAAGATGATATTGATGTTTCAGGTCAAGGAAAAGTATCAAAGAAAGAGTAATTATGAGAAGAATTTTAAGTCGTGCCAGAGCAGCAATTGATGATTATAAAATGATAAGTTCAGGAGATAAGATTGCCGTCGGTGTTTCCGGCGGCAAGGATTCTCTTATGCTTTTAAAGGTTCTTTGTGAGTTGAAACGCTTTCATTCTGAACAATTCGATGTAGTAGCAATTACGCTTGATATGCGTTTTGATTGTAAAGACGGCGATTTTTCAGCAATAAAACAGATGTGTGATGAATACGGTGTTGAATACGTTGTTAAACCTACAGATTTGTATGAAATTATATTCAAGGTAAGACAAGAACAATCACCGTGCTCATTGTGTTCGAGGATGCGACGTGGCATTCTTCACGATACTGCAAAAGAATTAGGTTGTAATAAAATAGCTTTAGGTCATCATCTTGATGATGCAGCAGAAACATTTATGATGAATCTTCTTATTGAAAGCAGAATAGGTTGTTTTGCCCCTGTTACGTATCTATCAAGAAAAGATATAACAATGATAAGACCACTGGTTTACGTCAGAGAAAGAGAGATTGAACAAAGTCTCGAAAGAATTAAATTACCTGTTATTGAAAGTGCTTGTCCTGCTAATGAACACACAAAAAGAGAAGATGCAAAAATTTTGTTGAATAATTTATCGAAAGAGTATGGCGATGTGCCTGAAAGAATTATTGGTGCTTTACAGAGAGGCGCTATTGACAGATGGGAAAAATTATAAACAAAAAGACTTTGAAGTTTATACTTCAAAGTCTTTTTTTGTATCTGGTTGTTTATTCTTATTAATAACCGAAGTGGTCACCAAAGTAACTGCTGAAAGGATCTGTTTGTGGTTGTTGTTCTTCCTGTGGAACAAGTGTTTCACCTTTATCTTCAACAAGCTTAACGTCAGCATCAAATTTGGAAACTACTTTGCCACTGTTGTCAAGTCGGCAAATAGTAAGTGTTATTGTGTCACCAACTTTTCCGTTTTCAATAACTTCAAGAAGTATGTCAGTGGTGTCGAGAGCTTTACCATTTACACCAATAATAAGGTCGCCGATTTGAATACCGTTATTTTCAAGGTCGTTGTTTTCTGCAAGTGCTGCAATAACAATTGAACCATAGGGCAAGTTGTTTCGCCATGCAATAGCTGAGTATGTGTAATCACTTGCTACTGTATAGTAAGAGATACCAAGCATTGGTCTGTTTGTAACATAACCATGTGTAACGATTTCTGTATAAATTTTGAGCATTGTATTCGAAGGTACTGAAAAGCCCATACCCTCATATTCAGTGCTTGTTATTTTTGAAGAGTTGAGTCCGATTACCTGACCAAATTCATTAACAAGAGCACCACCTGAGTTGCCGGGATTAATAGCTGCTGTATGTTGAATACAGGGAAGGTCATAAGCACTTGAAGAAGTTGAAATAGGTCTGTCAATGGCACTAACCATACCGGGAGTGAAAGAACCAAAGAAAACGGTACCACCGGGGTTGCCGATTGCATAAACTTTCTGACCTACCTTAAGGTTATCTGAGTTGCCGAATGTTGCAGCTTTAAAGCCTGTCTTTTTAACCTTTAAAACACCAATATCAGTTTTAGAGTCAAAACCTACGATTTCAGCATCAATTTCGGATTCATCATTGAATTGAACCTGCACAACAACACCGGTATCAGAAATAACGTGTGCTGCTGTTATAATGTAAGTGTAGGTTTTTGTATCATCTTCACCAACAATGATACCTGAGCCTTCGCCGACCTTCTGGTTCTGGGCATAAACAATAACACCAACGTTAACGTCTTTAAGTGAGTCATAAATCTGTTCAGGTGTCATTTCACCGTCACCATCATATTCTTTAAAGGTTACAGGTGAATCTTCTGTATTGGGTTTTGCAGCATTGTTTTCAATTTTGTTGCCGTCGTTCTGTTCTGTCTTTGGGAAATCCAATGAACCATCATTCGAGATGGATTTTCCTATAGCAACAGAAGCAACTACAATACATATACAAATAAGGATTGCGAAGAATGCTTTACCACCATTCTTTTTCTTTTTAGCTTTTGGGGGATAGTATCCCATCTGTGAATAAGAAGGGTTGAACTGAGGCCCTCTGTATTGTTGTTCTTGTTGTGGTGGATACTGCGTAGTGGGTTCTGTTCTTTGTTCGAAAGAACCTTGTGGAGCACCATAAGGAGTACCATTATAACCTGTGCTATTGCTTTGTGTGGTGTTAGCATAGGGATTGTTAAATAAGCCTGGTGAAGGGCTGTTGTAAGCAGAAGGGTTAGTTGACGGTGTAGCACCTGTATTTCCTTCCTGTGGGTTTGTGTTTTGGTTTGGATTGAAGAAATCGTCCATAAGAGCCTCCGTTTAGTTATTATATAAGAAATAAATTGATTTAATAGAAACAAATTCTCGTTATTTAGGTAGTTTTACAGTGAACCTGGTGAAATTATCAGGCTCGCTTTCAGCAGTTATTGTGCCGCCATGAAGGTCTATTATGCTTTTGATAAGGAAAAGACCTAAACCGGTACTTTTAACGTCTGTACTGCGTGATTGATCAACTTTAAAAAATCTATCGAAAACTTTATCAATATCTTTTTGTGGGATACCTTTACCACTATTTGTTATGGAGAAATAAACAAAGTGTTTATCAGATGCAGCATTTACAAGAATTTTTCCGTTTTCATCAGTGAATTTAACAGCGTTGTCAACAAGGTTATAAATAACCTGATCAAGCATAGAACTATCACCATGAACAACCACTTTGGGTAATTCGTCAAATCCGTTAACGGAAATATTTTTCTTTGAAATAAGCTGTTCAAATCCTAAAAACGTGGTAACAAGCTTTTGAGAGATATCAAGCTGTTCAACAGTAAGTTCAACGTTACCCGTTTCAATTTTTGAAATGTTAAGCATTGTGGTTACCATTCTTGAAAGTCTGTTTATTTCAGAAGAAACAATTTCAAGGTAGTAGCTGTGCTTTTCTTGTGGGATTGTTCCGTCGAGAATACCGTTAATAAAACCACCAATAGTAGTCATGGGCGTTTTAAATTCGTGCGAAACGTTGGCAACAAAGCTTCTTCTTGAGTTTTCCAGTTGTTCAAGAGCATTCGCCATTGAGTTAAATTTTACAATAAGCTGCGACAATTCATCTCGTGAATGAATTTCAGGAACTCTGTATGAAAAATCACCCGAGCTGTAACATCTTGTTGCAGTTTCAAGATTTCTTATTGGTTTCGCTATTCTCTCAGTCAGGATATATACTGCAACGGTAACCAGCACAAGGGCAATAAATGCTGCGAACAGAAACATTTTAAAAATGTTGGCCATATAGTTTACAACGGCACTTGAAACGGGTGAAGCAGCAACAGCAACACCAACAAAATCGTCACCTGAATATATAGGCTCTAAAGAAACAGAATGTAAGTTGTCGTAAACTGAACCTAATGTTGAAAATTCAGAAACGCCACCTTTTTTTACTTTGTTAATATAAGATGATGGGAGAGTTATATTTTTATGCGTTTCGCATTCATCAGGATTCAACATAAAACCGGATAAAGTTTCGGGACATCCTACAACATCACCGCTGCTATTACAGATGTAAATATCATTATCTGAACAATCAGACATAATATCAAGGGTTTTTAAAATAACAAGAGTTGCACCTTCAGGGTTGGTTTTTGCAGTGGTAGAGTCTAAAAGCTCTGTCATTGTAGTGGCAACTTTTTTTGCATAAAGAGTTGTGTTGTCAAGGTTTTCTGTTCTTAAAAAGTTTGTGACAAAAACCATTAAAGCACTACCGATTATAAAAAAACTTACTAAAATAATAGCAGAAAAAATACAGAAATACTTTAGAAAGAATGTGCCCTTTTTAGAATGAAAATGAGACATTATATCACCGTATTATTGTTTTGTTTCAAATTTATAACCGACGCCCCAAACAGTTTTTAATTCCCATTTGTCAGAAACGCCTTCAAGCTTTTCACGTAAACGTTTAACGTGAACGTCAACAGTTCTTGAGTCACCGTAGTATTCGAAGCCCCAAACCTCGTCAAGAAGCTGGTCTCTTGTGTAAACTCTGTTAGGATTACTTGCAAGATGGAATATGAGTTCCAATTCTTTTGGTGGAGTGTCAATAGCCTTGCCATCAACCTTAAGCTCGTAATTTGTAAGGTTTATCATAAGCTTATCAAAATTAACCTCTTTAGGTGAGTCTGAAGATTCGTTTTTGTTGCAAGAACGTCTTAAAACTGCTTTTATACGAGCGATAACTTCTTTTGTTTCAAAAGGCTTCGCAATATAGTCATCAGCACCAAGCTCAAGACCTAAAACTTTATCAAAGGTTTCGGTTTTTGCTGTAAGCATAATTATTGGTGTCTGTGAAGTTTTTCTTATTTCACGGCAAATCTGCCAACCATCCATACCGGGGAGCATTATATCAAGAAGCACAAGGTCGGGATTAATGCTGTTGAATTTCTCAACTGCAATTGCACCGTCAGTTACAACTTCTGCATCAAAACCATCTTTTTCAAGGTAAAGACGTAAAAGCTCACATATGTTGATATCGTCATCAACAATAAGTATTTTAGCATTAGACATAAAAATTCCTCCTATACT
>JAZOSL010000098.1:0-7969 GCA_045657085.1 Acutalibacteraceae bacterium
TAATAATAAAAAACAGACGTTGTGATTTTCTCACAACGGCTATCGTAATTATTCGTCGTCGCCACAGCAATCGCAACCGCAGTCACAATCGCAGTCGTCCCAATCGATGTCGAGCTCAAGCTTTTCACCACATGCAGGGCATTCGATGAATTCTTCGTCGAGCATTTCGTCATCAAGGAAAATTTCTTCGCCACATGAAGGACACTCTACTTCGTAAAGGTCGTCATCATCGTCATCACAGCAACAGAAATCGTCATCATCATCGCAGTAAACGAATTCTTCAAGCTCGTCAAGATCTTCGTCAATAGCATCAACGAATTCTTCAACAGCACTGAGATCTTCATCAATATCAGTAACTGTAAGAGCTAAATCTTCAAGAATATCGAAAATAGCTTCGAAAATTTTTGTTTCTTTATCGTCTTTTTTAAGGTCAAGACCTTCAGCAAGACCTTTAAGGTATGCAACTTTTTCTGTAAGTGTCATAAATAGACCTCCTAAAATATTAAAACAATAATATTATTGATTATGCTCTAGAAAGATATTCACCTGTTCTTGTATCGATGTTGATTTCTTCACCTTCATCAATAAAGAGCGGAACTTTAATTTCTGCACCTGTTTCAAGAACAGCGGGTTTTGTAGCATTAGTAGCTGTGTTACCTGCAAAACCGGGGTCTGTTTTAGCAATTTTAAGAGTAACGAATGTTGGGGGTTCAACACCGAAAACGTTACCTTTGTAAGAAAGAATCTTACAAACCATATTTTCTTTAACGAATTTGAAGTTGTCGCCAAGGTTAGATGCGTCAACGGGAACCATATCATATGTTTCCTGGTCCATAAAGTAGTAAAGACCACCATCTTCATAAGAATATTCCATATCTTTTCTTTCAATGAAAGCTGTAGGGAATTTTTCTGTAGGGTTAAAGGTTTTTTCAGTAACGCTACCGTTAATAACGTCTCTGATTTTTGTTCTTACGAAAGCCGCACCTTTACCGGGTTTAACATGCTGGAATTCGATAATTGAATAAACCTTACCGTCCATTTCAAATGTTACACCATTTTTAAAATCGCCTGCTGTTACCATAAATAAATCCTCCGAAAATGAATTTCATTTTTCTACATAATACATAGTATAACATTTTGCCCTTATTTTCAAGTGTTTTTTGCTAAATAGGGGCAAAAATGCAATCAAAAACTAATAAGAAAATTATTTTTCTTCAATAATTCCTATTCCTAATTCGTCAAGCTGAACGTTATCAACTCTTGAAGGACATTCTGTCATAGGTTCACTTGCATTCTGTACCTTGGGGAATGCAATAACGTCTCTTAATGAATCAGCTTTAAGAAGCTGCATAATAAGTCTGTCAAGACCGATACCCATACCACCGTGTGGGGGAGGACCGAATTTGAAGGCATCAAGAAGATAACCGAATTTCTGGTGTGCTCCTTCGTCAGAAAGACCAAGGAGCTTGAACATTCTGTCCTGAAGCTCGGGATTTGTAATACGAATTGAACCAGAAGAAAGCTCGATACCGTTAAGAACAAGGTCATAAGCCTCTGCACGAACTGCAGCCTTATCGGTTTCAAGATAAGGAAGACATTCGGGAAGGGGAGATGTGAAAGGATGATGCATAGCAACAAACTGACCTGCATCTTCGTCCCAATCGAAGAAGGGGAATTCAACAATCCAGAGAAGGTTGAAGCCGTCACCGATAATATCAAGCTTTTTAGCTGCTTCGTTACGGATAGCACCTAAAACAGAAAGAACTGAGTTGTTCTTTGTATCTGCAATAATGAAAATAACGTCGCCTTTTTCAGCACCTGCTTTTTTGAGAATTGCATTCATTTCATCTTCAGTCATAAATTTACCGAAGGATGAAGCAACACCGTCGTCGGTAAGTCTTATCCATGCAAGACCCTTTGCACCTATACCACGAGCAAATTCTGTAAGCTTGTCAATTTCTTTTCTTGTGTAAACAGAAACTGCATTTTTAGCAGTAATACCTCTTACACTGCCACCACCCTGAACAGCTGATGAGAATACAGAGAAGCCACAGTCTTTAACTTCAGCTGTAAGGTCAAAAATTTCCATACCGAAGCGTGTGTCGGGCTTGTCTGAACCGTAACGTTCCATAGCTTCTTTGTATGTAAGACGTGGAAGGGGAAGTGGAATATCAATACCAAGAGTTTCTTTGAAAATTCTTGCCATATAGCCTTCGCCGATTTTAAGAACGTCTTCCATTGAAACGAAAGACATTTCAAGGTCAATCTGAGTAAATTCAGGCTGACGGTCAGCTCTTAAATCTTCATCACGGAAGCAACGTGCAATCTGCATATATCTGTCAAAGCCGGCTACCATTGAAAGCTGCTTGTAAAGCTGTGGTGACTGGGGAAGAGCGTAAAAGCTACCCTGATGAATACGGCTTGGAACAAGGAAGTCTCTTGCACCTTCAGGTGTTGATTTAATGAGCATTGGTGTTTCAATTTCAATAAATCCGTTTTCGTCAAAATAGTCACGTGTAATTTTTGTTACCTTGTGACGGAAAAGAATGTTTTTCTGTAAGTCGGGACGACGAAGGTCAAGATAACGATATTTAAGTCTTGTAAGCTCTGCTGTCTGACAATTTTCAACGATATCAAAGGGGGGAGTTTCACTTTTTGCGAGAACTCTTAAATCTTTAACGTCGATTTCAATGTCACCTGTAGGAATTTCAGAATTTTTAGAAGATCTTTCGCGAACAATACCCTTTGCCATAAGAACAAATTCACTTCTTGCAGCAAAAGCTTTTTCGAAAATCTCTTTATCTGTATTTTCGTCAAAAGCTAACTGAACAATACCTGTTCTGTCACGTAAATCAATAAAAATAAGAGCACCTAAGTCACGTTGCTTTGCAACCCAACCACATACGACAACTTCTTCACCGATATTTTCACTACGAAGCTCGCCGCAGTAAACGGTTCTTTTAAGACCGTTCATATTATCCATATTTAAAACGTCCTTTCGTAAGACTATTTATTACTTTGTTTTTTATTTGATGTTGATTTTTTTCTGAATAAGATAAACTGTGGGATAATGAAGACCAATTGCAGCTAAAAGACGGAAAATAGATCCACAAATGCTGATTGATAAGCCTGTACCACCCATAGCAATTTTTGTTCTTGCAAGGTTACTTGTAAACTTAATAGCATCTGAAGTAACAACAAAACCAATGGGGAAAATGTCCGAAAGCTCTGTTGTAACAGACTGAACAACAAGGAATATTACAAAGAACATAACAACAGTACCAACGTTTCCGAATTTTGAAATAGGGGAAATGTTAGAACAGGTAATGCTGAGTTGAAGAGCCTGTACCATAACTAAAGTAATTACGGCAAGAGATATAAGGAAGAATATAACACCAATAAATATTGTAAGAAATGAAGGTACACCGAAAATTGAAAGTATATCTTCAACACTGTCTAAAATCTGGTCGCCTAAGGCTTCTTGTACCTGGTAGACCCATAAGAATAAAGAGCCGATAAAAAGAGCATAAACCGAGAAAATCCAGATAAGACCTGAAACTGTTTTAGAAACAAGCAATGAGCTTGTTTTTACGGGTATTGAAAGTGTAAGGTAGCCTGCCCTGCCAAACATTGTTTTTGAAAACATAAGGGCAACTGCAATAAGCACTACTATACAAGCAAAGCCTAATGCAATAAAAACAAGCATACCACCCATAACCTTAATAGCTTTTTCGTCAGAGGCAAGAGTGAAAATTTCTGCTGCAACGGCAACAACGGCTGCACAAAGGAAAATTGTTGACATTGAATGCCATTGAGCTTTAAGATCATTTTTTAAGAGCTTACCAAACATTATTGAATACCTCCTTAAAAATGTCTTCAATAGATTTACCGTCTTTTGTAAGAGCTTCAACACTATCGTTTATAAGCACCTTGCCACCACCAATGAAAAGAGCGTGAGTGAAAACGGACTGTAAATCATTAATAAGATGAGTTGAAATAAGAAGTGTTGATTTTTCAGCATAATTTTCCATAATGAAATTTAAAATGCTTGCCCTTGTTGCAGGGTCAACACCACCCATAGGCTCGTCGAGAATATAAAGCTCTGCTTCACGTGACATAACAAGAGAAAGAAGTAACTTTTCTTGCATACCCTTTGACATTGTTTTTGCCTTTTGTTTTTCGGGAAGACCGAATTTTTTAAGCATTTCAAGAGCTTTATTTTTATCAAAATCTGTAAAGAAATCGTTGAAATAATCAACGGCATCAATATTTCTCATCCAGTCGTGAACAAAGGTTTGTTCAGGTAAATAAGCTGTGAAGGCTTTTGTTTTTTCACCCGGAACGGTATCGTTAATAAGTACAGAGCCTTTATAATCGTGAATAAGACCTGTAAGTATTTTCATAAGGGTAGTTTTACCACAACCGTTGGGACCAAAAAGCCCAATTACTTCACCTTTCGGAAGGGAAAAATACATATCATTAAGAACAGTATTATCACCATAAGATTTACTTAATCTTTGGGCAGTAATAATATCCAAAACTATTCCTCCAATCAAAGAAATACAAAATAATTCAATTATATATTTTACACCCGTAAAGGCAATTAGTCAAGAAAAATAAGTATGAAAAGTAGTGTCTGTTGCCAGTTCTCAGATGGCGTAGGCCATAGCTGTTTGCAGCAATTAAACGATAAGTAAAAAAAGACCTGCGAAAACATTTGTAAATGCTACCACAGGCCTCTTTGTTTTAAATTATGTATTAATTATTAATTACTACCATCTGGTGAATATCAACCTTCGGCACGGTAAACTCAGCTCTGCCATTGTTATATTCAAAGGCAATTTCTTTTCCGTCAGGTTCAAGGGTAATTTTTGTTGGCTTATTATCACATTTTACACTACAAAGAACGTTATAAAGTGGAACAGTATCTTCAACAACTTCTGTGTTTTGCCCCCTTAAGGTTGTGTGAGCAAAAAGAAGGTGAAGAACGTTTCTTTTTTCTTTTTCCTGACGAGTGTATGTAACTACTGCTTTATCGGGCAGATTTGTTAAAACAGTTCTTTCGTTACCTAAAAGAGTTTCTGCAATATGCTGAAAAAGCTCTTTAAAGCAAATATGACCTAACTTTGCATAGCCTGTGAAAATATCCCAGCCAATATAAGCAACATTACCTTTAATAACAGCTGCAGGTAAGGTTTCATCAGGGTTATTTGGTGCATGCATATGAGAACAAAAATGTTCTAAAGTTCTGTTGTAATATGGGTTTTGAACAAAGGCTTCAACAGAACAATCCTTTGCATCTATAAGATAAGATTTACATCTCATTACGTATTCGCTAACACCGTTTGCAGTTTCATATTGTGGTATAAGGTATGTTGGGTTATACTCATTTTCTCCTTTAAATGTTGCACCGATATCAATAAAAAATTCACCATTTTTAACCAAAGCTTCAGCCGATGCTATAAGCTTACCACCATTTTCAACATACTTTTTAACCTTTTCAATAATCTCATCTGAAAGAATTTTAACGTCAGGTATAATAAGCATTTTATATTTTGAAAAATCCATTGTAGCATCAATAAAATTATATAAATAGTTGCTTTCTAAAAGCATTCTGTTAGCACCAACATCAGCTTTTTCATCACGGCTACCTAAAATAGCTTCAGCACTTAAAACACCAATGTCTGCAATGTGAACGGCACCATCAAGCCATGGCTCTTTTTGTTCAACAAGCGAATAAGCTTTACCTATAAGACCATAGGTTGCCATATTCATTTCAGCTAATGGGTGCATTTGGTCACCAATAGAGCAACCGGCACCACTTGCAATACTTAAAGATGTTTCATAAATAAGAGCATTAGGATGTTTAAAGCCACCAAATTCGCCCCAGCTATGGTGGAACTTACCTGTCATACCTAAAAATTCAACATTTGGAAGAGAACGAACGTAAGCAGCTGAAAGTGGAAAATGGTCATAACCCCAACCACCTGTTGGCAAACTTTCAACTTCAAGGTGGGTATTAGCATTTATAAAGTTATAATCGCCCCTTGGAATATGACTGTTATTATGAAATATTGTTGCAGTAGCACTATGCTTTCTAACAGCATTATTAGTTTCGGTAAGATATTTTTTAAATACAATATCGCCCATTTTAATACGGTCTTCTTCACTGTTAACATCAAGACCCATGTCTTTCATATCTGCAAGACATTTTTCGCAATAACAAACTCTTGGTGCAATAATATCAAGAAAAATTCCACAGGGGTTATATTTTATCATTACTTCTTCAATTTGTTTGCAAAGGGCGTCAAGATAACCCGTGTTAAAGCAAAGGGTATGAAAATGCACTTCTTGAGTATATTCATATTGCTTTTGCTTGTCAGGTGTATATTGATAACGCCATTCAGGGTGGCGTAAATAATCTTTTTCATCATAGCCTGCTGAAATATAAACAGGTGCATTAACACCTATTTCTTTACAAGCTTCAAGCTGAGCACCCATTAAATCAAAATCTAATTCAGGATGCATTTCGTTAGCTTCGGTTGGATGGTAAGACCAACCGTGATGACATTTTGAAAATATAGTAATAGAATTTACGTGACCTAATTTCAAGGCATTCTGAAACTGCTCTTTTGAAAACTTTTTACCAACGGGCATAGTATCCCCGGTGTGAAAATCAAGATGTACCTGACGGCGTCTTAACATGAAAAATCCCCCATAACACTTTGTAAAATAATTTGAAAATATTATACATTACGGTTTTCTTTAATTCAATTATCAGCTTGCATAAAAAATGAACGGGAAATTTTATTATCGGTGGATAGTAACGGTTACCACTTGTCAAATTTCCTTGCAATTATCAAAATTTTGTGCTACCCTAAAATCACAATAATTACGAGGTGATTATATGAAATTAGGTATAATAAACGGCTGGGAAGAAGGCAATATCAAATACGTTGCCGATAAAGGTCTCGAAACTGTTGAATTTTGTGTGAATCATAACTATAATTCTGCTGAATTTCTCGGAAAAGCCCAAACTATCAAAGGGTACTGCGAAAAATACAATGTTAAAGTAGGCTCAATGGGCAGATGGGGTCAGAAAAGAATTGATGATAACGGTGAAATTATCCCCGAATCTCTTCAGGACGATAAAAATATTATAGATGCAGCTTCAATCATCGGTTGCCCCGTTTTTAATACAGGCGTAAATTACACCGAAAGCAAAAGCTTTTACGAAAACTGTCAGATTGCAATAGATTATCTCGGTAAGCTTATAGCTTATGCAGAAGGTAAAAACGTTAAAATTTCCGTTTATAACTGTGCGTGGGAAAATTTTGTTGTAGAGCCTAAGGCATGGTATCCCGTGCTTTCTGCGTTACCGACTCTCGGTATTAAATACGATGCCTCTCACTGTCTTAGCAGAGATGGTGACTATCTTGCCGAAATTAAAGAGTGGGGTGAAAGATTCTACCATTTCCACCTTAAAGGTGCAGTTTATATAAACGGTGAGCATTACGACGACGCACCTGCAGGTCTTGATATGATAGACTGGAAATCCGTTATGGATTTACTTTATACAAAGGATTATGACGGAATGCTTTCTATTGAGCCTCATTCACATTTCTGGAAAGGCAAAAAAGGTCAGTGGGCTATTGATTATACGATAAACTACTTCAGACCAATGATTATGCCTGAAAATTACGAATACGAAGATAACCCATATATGCCGTAATCTTAAAAATAAAAATATAGCCCGCAACTCCTGATTAAAGGAATTGCGGGTTTGTTATATTATCCCCAATTAAAGGGTCTCAGTAAAAAGTTAATATCTTCTTTAGGTGGTATTTCCTGAAAGCCTGAAACCTTTGTTATACCGTGTTCGAGCATTGAATCATACAATTCTTCGATTCTTTTATGCCTGAAGGGATTAAGTATAGTATATTTATCTAAAAATTGGTTTGCTTTAAAA
>JAZOSL010000099.1:0-15559 GCA_045657085.1 Acutalibacteraceae bacterium
ACAATGGCTGCCGTCCGCCTAAAAGAAGACGTGTATAACATTATAGGAGGAAACTAATTATGGCAAGATATACCGGTGCGGTATGTAAGCTTTGCCGCCGCGAGGGCCAGAAGCTCTTTTTAAAGGGTGGTAGATGCTATACCGGCAAGTGCGCTTTCGAGCGCCGTTCCTATGCACCCGGCCAGCATGGTCAGGGTCGTAAAAAGATATCCGAATACGGAATGCAGCTTCGTGAAAAACAGAAAGCAAGACGTTATTACGGTGTTCTTGAGGGACAGTTCCACAAATATTTCCTTATGGCTACAAAAATGCCCGGTCAGGCTGGTGAAAACCTTCTCAAGATCTGCGAAAGCCGTTTGGATAATATAGTTTATCTTCTCGGTTGGGCAGATTCCCGTGCAGAAGCTAGACAGTTTGTTACACACGGTCATTTCTGTGTTAACGGCAAAAAAGTAGATATTCCTTCATACCTTTGCAAGGTTGGGGATGTAGTATCCATTAAGGAGAAATCGGCACAGACCGACGCATTTAAGACAATTATCGAAGCTAATGGAAGCCGTCCGGTTCCCACATGGCTTGATATCAATCGTGATGCTAACTCAGGTAAGGTATTAAGCCTTCCAGAGAGAGAGCAGATTGGCGCTCCTGTTGCGGAGCATCTTATCGTCGAGCTCTATTCGAAATAATGCTCTTTAGCCTCATGCCATTTTGGCAAAACAAAAACGCAGTTGATCTGTGTAATTTTAAGGAGGGTTTGGTATGATTGGTATTGAGAAACCCGAAGTAAGATTTACTGGGGCAGCAGAAGATTCAGCATACGGCTCATTTGTTGTTGAGCCTCTTGAAAGAGGCTTTGGTACAACACTTGGTAACAGCCTTCGTAGAGTTCTTCTTTCATCGCTTCCCGGTTATGCAATTACTTCTGTAAAGATTGATAATGTTCTTCATGAATTCTCAACGATCCCGAACGTAAAAGAGGATGTTACTGAGATAGTTCTTAACCTTAAGGGCGTTATTCTCAAAATACACGGAGACGGACCTAAGATTATGTATATCGAGGCTGACGGCTCCGGCGAAATCACAGCGGGTGATATTAAAGCTGATTCAGAGGTTGAAATTCTTAACCCTGATCACCACATTGCAACACTTGATGCTGATGCTCATGTTACAATGGAGCTTACTGCAGATAAAGGCAGAGGCTATGTTTCTTCAGACAGAAACAAACAGCTTCTTGATCCAGCAATCGGCGTTATCGCTATTGACTCTATCTACACACCCGTTTTGAAAGTTAACTACACAGTTGACAATACTCGTGTAGGACAGATTACCGACTTTGACAAGCTCACAATTGAAGTTTGGACAGACGGTACAATTTCTGCAAAAGAAGCTGTATCATTTGCTGCTAAAATTCTTACTGAGCATCTTAATCTCTTTGTTGAACTTTCTGATGAAGTTTCAAATACAGAGATTATGGTTGTTAAGGATGACAGTTCAAAAGAAAAGGTTCTTGAAATGACTATTGAAGAACTCGATCTTTCAGTTCGTTCTTTCAACTGCCTCAAGAGAGCCGGTATCAATACTGTTGAAGATTTAATCAACAAAACAGAAGATGATATGATGAAAGTTAGAAACCTTGGCAGAAAATCTCTTGATGAGGTTGTTGCAAAATTGGAATCACTTGAACTTTCTCTTCGTGATGAGGACGAATAAGTCCGTATTTTCGGCAAAGGAGTGGATTTAGATGCCCGGAACCAGAAAACTCGGCAGAGCGAGCGATCATCGCGATGCTATGCTTCGTAACATGGTTACATCATTACTTGAAAATGGTAAGATGACAACCACAGTCACAAGAGCGAAAGAAGTTCGTGCTATGGCTGAAAAAATGATCACACTCGCAAAAGTCGATAGTCTCCACAATAAGAGACAGGCTTTGGCATATATTACAAAGGAAGATGTTGTTAAAAAACTTTTTGACGAGATCGCTCCCAAGTATAAAGATGTTAACGGCGGTTACTGCCGTATAATCAAGACTGAAGCTCGCCGCGGTGACGCAGCAGAGATGTGCATTCTTGAATTAGTTTAATTAAAGCAAAGTGCCTGATCCAAAAGATCAGGCACTTTTATTCATTTCAAAATTAAGATGAAAATTAAATAATAAAATTTTTTATATTAAAAAACTCCGATATCTTTGCGATATCGGAGTTTTAATTAATCTTTATTTAAAATTAATTTTGCAATTTTGTAAACATCGCCACAGCCAAGGGTTAGAATAAGGTCACCTTCAGTTGCATTTTCTTTAACATAGTCGGCAACCTTCTGGAAGGTGTCAAACCAAACACAACCATCAATTTCGTCTGCAAGGTCTTGTGTTGTAATACCATATGTGTTTATTTCTCTTGAACCCATTATTTCGGTTAGAACAACATTATCAGCTATCGAAAGTGCCTTCGCAAAAGCATTTAAATGCATTTTTGTTCTGCTGAATGTAAAGGGTTGGAACACAGCCCAAACACGTTTGTAATCCATTTTTTTAGCAGCAGAAAGAGTAACCTCAAGCTCTGCGGGGTGATGAGCATAGTCGTCTACAATATCAGCACCATTGTAAGTCCCTAAAAACTCAAAACGTCTGCCGGCACCTTTAAATGTTAAAATACTTTTACGGCATTGCTCAACAGTTGCACCACAGAACATTGCAGTAGCGATAGCAGCAAGTGAGTTAAGAACATTGTGTTCACCGGGGACACTCAGTTCAATTCTGCCATTGCTCTCACCATTGATATAAAGGTCATAACAGGGGAAAGCACCATTATTGTAACTGACGTTTTTAGCAACGTAAGAGCAGTTTTCTGATTTTCCAAATGAAATCATTTTTTTGCCGTTACTGATGCCTTCAATACTATCAAGAGTATTTTTGTCGTCACCATTATAAATAACAGCTTTAGTTGACATATCCGCGAATTTTCTGAATGATGCTTCAAGATTTTCTAAAGTTTTGAAGTACTCCATATGGTCGCAGTCAACGTTGAGAATGACACTTATATCAGGATTTAAATCAAGGAAGGTATCTTTATATTCACAAGCTTCACATACTAAAATGTCGCTTGTGCCAACTCTTCCGTTAGTACCTGTCAAAGGAAGACGACCACCTATAACAGCAGATGGGTCAAAATCGTTATCTATAAGAATATGAGTAAGCATCGATGTAACGGTAGTTTTGCCGTGAGTACCACAAACACCTATGCAATTATCATATTCCCTTGTAAAATAACCAAAAAGCTTACTACGTTCAAAAGTGGGTATACCTTTTTCTTTTGCAGCAACAAGCTCAGGGTTGTCAGGCAAAAGGGCTGCTGTATAAACAACCATATCTGCACCATCAACATTTTCAGCCTTTTGCCCCATAGTAACAGGGATACCTAAAGCACGAATTCTTTTTAAGGTATCGGATTCGTTATTGTCAGAGCCTGTAAGGTAATGACCTTGTGAATGTAAAATTTCAGCAAGGGGACACATACCACTGCCACCGATACCAATAAAATGTATTCTTTTAGCATTTTTTATTGCTACATCAATAGTCATATAAAAAATCCTTTCATAAAGGAATTATTATCTACTTGAAATTATACTATTAAATAGTATAAAAATAAACCCCTAAAACATTATTTATTAAAATAAAAATTAAGTTTTTTATTTTTCAAACCTTTTTGAAGAAGGTATCCGAGTATTCCACAAGAAATTACTTCACCAATAAATACAGTTAGAGTGAAATAAATATATGTACCATCAAAGCCGTAAACATACATTAAAACAGGTGGAACAATAAGTGTATTTGAAATGATAGGGGGTAAAAGTGCTAAAACGGGATGCTTTCTTAAAAAATATGTACCAATAGCACCTAAAAGTGTTGCTATACTACCAAAAACAATGTCCCATAAAGCACAGCCTGTAAGAATGTTAGCTAGTAAGCAGCCTATAAAAAGTCCAGGTATGGCTGCAGGTGTAAATAAGGGTAACACAGTAAGTGCTTCAGAAAAGCGAATTTGAATAGGGTTACTGGCCAGACCCATAGCAGCAGCTAAATAAGTTAAAACAACGTAAAGGGCTGCAACGATTGCGGCAAAAGCCACATTCATAATTTTTGTTCTTCTTTTCATTTTTTTCAACTCCATAGTTTTGATTTGAGTGAGGATGGTTTCGAACTCACATTTTGTGACAGATATATTAGTGGAAGATACTGTCACAATGTATAAAAATCATCTTGTATTTTCTACAATAAGATGGTTTTTATTTACTTGAAAATATACTCATCAGTAGTATAATTAAAATAACGAGAACTTGGTTAAAGGAAGTGGATTATCTATGATTAACGTTACAATCTGGAATGAAGGTCGCCACGAAAAAGAAAGCGAATCAGTAGCAAAGGTTTACCCTAAAGGTATTCATAATTGTATTGCTGAATTTTTGGGAACAGATGAAGACCTTAATATAAGAACTGCAACACTCGATGATGAGTTTAACGGTCTTCCTGATGAAGTCCTTGAAAATACAGACGTTCTTCTTTGGTGGGGTCATATGGCACACGATGATGTACCGAACGAGCTTGTAGAAAGAGTTTATAATCGTGTAATGCGAGGAATGGGCTTTATAGCACTTCATTCAGCTCACTTTTCAAAACCTTTCAGAAGACTTATGGGAACAACCTGTTCGCTTAAATGGCGTGACGGTGACCGTGAAAGAGTTTGGTGTATCAACCCGTCTCACCCCATAGCAAAAGGTGTGCCTGAAAGTTTTAATATTCCTGTAGAAGAAATGTATGGCGAAAGGTTTGATATTCCACAACCTGACGAGCTTGTTTTCATTGGTTGGTTTAAGGGTGGCGAGGTTTTCCGTTCCGGTTGCTGTTGGCAAAGGGGATTGGGTAAAGTTTTCTATTTTCAACCCGGTCACGAAGAAAATCCCACGTATTATATTCCCGAGATTCAGACAATTATCAAGAATGCTGTTCATTGGGTGGCACCTGAAAAGATTGTGCCGGAGATTGAATGTCCTTGGGTAGAAGCAGCTGAAGATAATTATAACGGTGAAAACAAATAAGTTTCACAAAGAACAAGTATACCATAAAAAAACACTCTTATCAACTAATAGAGCAGTTTTTGTGGTGATTATTAAAATACATTTATAAATTTAATAGGTGATTGCTATGATTAAATTTCTTTTTCAGGGTGACTCTATAACAGATGCAGATAGAATAAGAGATAATGACAAAAACTATGGTTACGGTTATCCTAATCTTTTTGCTGCAGAAATTGGAAAAGCGTTTCCCGGTGAATACAGTTTTATAAATAAGGGTATAAGTGGAAACAGAATTGTAGATCTTTATGCAAGAATTAAACAGGATATTATAAATCTTAATCCTGATATTATGTCAATTCTTATTGGTGTAAATGATGTGTGGCACGAGATAAACGATAAAAATGGTGTTGCCCCGGAAAAGTTTGAAAAGATTTATTCAATGCTTATTGAAGAAATTAAAGATGCTCTTCCAAATATCAAAATAATCATTTTAGAGCCATTCGTTCTTCCCGGTACAGGTACAAGTTATGCTTGGGATGAATTTAGAAGTGCTTTAGAGTTAAATGCACAGGCTGCAAAAAGAGTTGCTGAAAAATACAACCTTAAATTTGTACCTCTTATGGATAAATTTGATAAAGCTTGTGAAAAAGCCGAAGCTTCATATTGGCTTGTAGATGGTGTTCATCCTACTGCAGCCGGTCATGCTATTATTAAAGATGAATTAAGGAAAGCATTTGATACTTTATAATAATTATCGAAACTATTTTACCCCTGTTAAAAACAGGGGTTTTATAATTTCCATTTATTGTTGCACATATAAATATAATGTTGTATAATAAAATGTATGTTTATGTAATCTTTGGAGGTCGTTATGAAAAAGGCTATAAGCTTATTTTTGTCATTGGTTTTCGTATGCACAATTTTTATAAGTGCTCCTTTTGAAGTTTTTGCCGCTGATGAAAACGATTTGGTTTTTAAGTTAAATAATGATGGTGAAACGTATTCAGTTTCAAGCTGTAATAAGAGTGCAGCAGGTGATCTTGTTATACCTTCTGTTTATGATGGTAAGCCTGTTACAGGTATTTTAAGTTCAGCTTTTTTAAACTGTACGACAATAACATCTGTTTCAATCCCTGATAGTGTAACAACAATTGGTAATAGAGCTTTTTATGGTTGTACAGGTCTTGTTTCTGTTTCAAGTCTTGGTGGAGTTACAACAGTAGGTCCTGCAGTTTTTTATGGTTGTACAGGCCTTGAAACAATTAATATTCCATCTTCTGTAACAAAAATCGAAAGCTCAGCTTTTTATAATTGTATAAATCTTAAAAGTGCTTCAATCCCTGAAAATGTTACAGAAATAGATTTTAATGCCTTTTATAATTGTTCAAGTCTTGAAGAAATAACAATACCTCAGAAAGTTACTACTATAGGTAGCAAAGCTTTCGGAAAATGTACTAATCTTAAAACTATTAATTTAAATGATAGTATAATTAGCTTTGGTAGTGCTGCATTTGGTGATTGCACAAACATTACAGATGTAAATATTAATAATTTAGAAGCTTGGTGTAACATCGCTTTTGCAAACAATACAGCCAATCCATTGTATTATGCAGAAAACTTAAATTTAAACGGTGAAACCATAACTGATTTAACAATCCCTGGTAGTGTTTTAACTGTTGGTGAGCATGCTTTTAATAATTACGAGAAACTTCAATCTGTAACAATACTTGAAGGTACAGTTTCTATCGGTAAGAAATCTTTTGAAGATTGTAAGAACCTTGTTTCAGTTGCTATTCCTGATAGTGTTATAACTATTGGTGCTGCAGCTTTTTCAGGCTGTGAAAATCTTATTTCACTCAACTTGGGTGAAAATGTTAATTCAATTGAAGATAATGCATTTTATAACTGTAAAAAAGTTGAAGAAGTAAAGCTTCCCGACGTGTTGAGTAATATCGGTGAATATGCGTTTTTCGGTTGTTCTTCGATTACCCAAATAAATATTCCTGATAGTGTTACAACTATTGGTTTAAATGCATTTGATAAAACAAGTGATATTGTAATTGCTGCTAATTGTGCTACAGCTGCAGGAAATTATGCTATTAATAATGGTTTTAACGTCGATTTAACTCACGATTTTGAAACAGAATTTACAGTTGATGTTGAGCCAACCTGTATGGCTACAGGTATAAAATCACAACACTGTACACGTTGTGACAGTAAACGTAACGTAACAGGAATTGCTTCTCTTGGGCACGAGTTTTCAACTGAATGGACTATAGATAAAGAGCCGACCTGTAAAGAAGAAGGCTCAAAATCTAACCATTGTATACGTTGCGAAGAAAAACAGAATGTTACAGCTATCCCTGTAACAGATCATAACTATGCTGATTGGTATGTTGTAACACAAGCAACCTGTACAACTGAGGGTACTAAAGTAAGATTCTGTCAGTATTGTTTTGCCGAAGATAACGGAATTGTTGAACCACTCGGGCATGATTTTTCAACTGAATATACAATAGATACAGATTCAACTTGTACAACTGAAGGTTCAAAATCTCGCCATTGTACTCGTTGTGAAGAAAAAACTGACGTTACAGTTGTTCCTGTAAAGCCTCACACTTTAGGCGAATGGCAGGTTGTAAAAACTCCAACCTGTTCAGCTGAAGGTGTTAAAGTAAGTGTATGCTCAGTTTGCTTAACAGCAGAAAGTCAGACAATCGAAAAGCTTGACCATACCATAGGTGAATGGGTTGTAAAAAATGAACCTACTTGTACTTCAGAAGGCGTGAAGGTTGCTACATGTTCTGTTTGTAATGAGACGTACTATGAATTTATACCAAAATCAAATCATGTATTTTCTGAAGAATGGGTGATAGATAAGCAACCTACCTGTACAGAACAGGGTTCAAAATCACGTCATTGTATTAACTGTAGTGAAAAGACTGATGTTGTTTCAATTGATTGTATTGAGCATACATATTCTGATAACGGAACAATAATAACCGAGCCAACCGAAGAAACAGAAGGGTTAATACGTTATATATGCACTGTTTGTGGTGGTGGCGAAAAATACGAGACAGTTCCCAAAGTAGAGATTGCTACTCTTAAAATTATTAATGATTGCTGGGTATACGCTATCGGTAATGAAATAATTACAAACTACACTGGTCTTGTGCAATATTATGGTGGTTGGTACTACGTAGTTAATGGTATACTTGATTGGAGTTACAGTGGTCTTGTACAGTATTATGGTGGTTGGTACTATATAACAAACGGATTCCTTGATTGGTCAGTAACAACCCTTACAGAATACTATGGTGGTTGGTACTACGTTGAAAACGGTCAGATTAACTGGGGTTACCAAGGAATTTGCAAATATAATGACAGATATTTCCATATATCAAATGGTTGTGTAGATTGGAGCTATAGTGGTTTATCACCCTACGGTAGCGAATGGTATTACGTAACCAATGGTGAGTTTGATTCATCCTATACCGGTCTTGTTAATTATTATGGTGGCTGGTATTATGTTGAAAATGGTATTCTTAACTGGAATTACACTGGTTTTACCTATTATTATAACATTTGGTATTACGTAGAAAATGGTGTTATTAACTGGAATAGCGACACACTTGCATTTTATAATGGTGCCTGGTATTATACCGTGAATGGTACAATTGCCTGGGATTATACAGGTCCGGTTGAATATAACGGAGTATGGTATTATGTAACCAATGGTTGTGTAAACTGAAAATGTATTGTCATTTTGTGTGTTTCACGATTTTCTGTTTGCTCAACGTATCTTGATACGCCATACTAAGTGAATATGAAATGGTAAATGATAAATGATAAATTAAGTGGTACTATGTGCCGATTGTAAATCTAAAATTAACGGATAGTATATTGGTGTGAATATACTATCCGTTATTGTTATATTCGCTTGTTTTGAAGTTTGCTGGTATACGGCATCTGAAAACCGGTATCTTTATTGTAGCTTTTGCTACCACTTTTGTTTATTATGTTGATTTATGGATATTCTATTTTTTTATCTAAACAATTAAGTGCAAATAAATTCGGGACAGCCATTAGCCCGTTGCATATATCTGCAAATGCCCACACAATTTTTGGTGGGTTTACACAACCTACAAAAGCAAGGATTACGTAAAGCAATTTATACACCTTTATATATTTGTTACCTAGTAAATATTCAACACTTTTTTCACCATAAAAAGAACAGTTGGTAAGTGATAGAAATGCAAAAACACTAGTTAAAATTGCGATACCTTTTTCACCTAATATACCAATAGATGAATAGGCTTTTATTGAAAGCTCGGCACCAAAAAGAGTTCTGTAGTTTGTGCTTACAAGTATTGCAAGTGCTGTAAACGTACAAAGAAAAATAGTGTCTATAAAAACTTCAACCATAGACCACATACCTTGCTTTTCGCCACTTGTATTTTCAACCTGTGAGTGTAACAGAGTAGAAGTACCAAGTCCTGCCTCGTTTGAAAAAACGCCCCTTGAAACGCCAAATCTCAAAGATTTATAAATGCCGTAGCCGTTTACAGCTTTTAGTGAAAAAGCTTCTTTAAAAATTGTTACAAAACAGGGGATAATCATATTTTTATGTTTTAATATTACCCATAAAGAAAGAACTAAATAAACAATCGTCATAACAGGAACTGCAATTGTGCTGAATGACGCTATTCTTTTTATACCACCATTTATAATTATAAAAACAAGAACAGTTACTATAATTGCGGTGATGTAAACCGAAACGTTAAATCCTGTGTCGAGTGATTGTGATATTGAATTGCTTTGTGTTAAATTTCCCATTCCTAAAACGGAACAAATACATAAAAAAGCATAAATCTTTGAAAGCCCTTTCATTTTTAAACCATTTTCGATATATGAAAAAGCTCCAACGGTTTTGCCCTTGTATTTTATGCCTAAATAGTTTTCTGCGTATGCGCTCATCATAGAAAATAATGCACTTACCCACATCCAGAAAACAGTACCGGCACCACCTGAATATATTGCAGTAGCAACACCTACAATGTTACCCGTGCCAATACAAGCTCCTAAAACTGAACAAAATGTACCAAATTGCGAAACGTGTTCAGTATCATTCTTTTTAAAAACCGAACCCAAGGTGTTTTTTGCAATAGTCCTGATGCCACGTATCTGAAAAAAACGGCTTTTTATTGTAAAACGGAGTGCAGTAAAAATAAAAAATATAAGCATAGGCAAGCCCCATACAACTGAACTTGCAGCTTCTAAAAATTCTTGCATAAAAACAACCTTCCCTTTGACAAAAGTAACAACTCGTTTTATAATAATTTATAATCAAACAATAGTAATGTTATTCTTGAAAGGTATATTTTAATGACTTATGATTTAACGAAAGGAAAAGTAAATAAGGTACTGTTAAGGTTCACAATACCACTTTTTATAAGTGTTATTTTTCAGCAGATGTACAGTATTGCAGATAGCCTTATTGCAGGTCGTTTTGCAGGTGAAGATGCTCTTGCAGCAGTTGGTGCATCTTACCCTATAACAAACATTTTCAATGCAGTAGCTATTGGTTGTAACGTTGGTTGCAGTGTCGTTATTTCACAGCTTTTTGGTGCTAAAGATTATAAAAAGGTAAAAACAGCAGCTTCAACATCACTTATATCTTGTGTGGTGCTTGGTGTGGTTCTTACTGTAATGGGAATTGTTTTAACGCCAACTCTTATGAGAGCAATAGATACCCCGGAAAACATTTTTAATGATTCTGCTTTGTATCTTGCTATTTATGTTGGTGGCTTTACGTTTCTTTTTATTTATAATATAGTAAACGGTATTTTTAATTCACTTGGTGATTCTAAAACGTCATTATATTTTCTTATATTTTCTTCTGTTTTTAATGTGGTGCTTGACTATATATTAGTAGTCTTCTTTGATATGGGTGTAGGTGGTGTTGCCTGGGCAACATTTATAGCTCAGGGTATAGCCGGTGTTTTATCCGTAGTTACGTTACTAAAAAGGCTGAAAACCTTACCTGTAACTGAAAAAGTCAGTTTGTTTTCTTTCGATTTGTTAAAAAAAATTGCTCGTATTTCAATACCCAGTGTGTTGCAACAAAGCTTTGTTTCAGTAGGTAACGTTTTTATTCAAAAGCTTATAAACGGCTTCGGTTCTTGTGTTGTTGCAGGTTTTGCAGCAGCTTTTAAACTTAATATGTTTACTATAAATGCTCTTTGTACTATCGGAAACGGTGTTTCAAGCTTTACTGCACAGAATTATGGTGCTAAAAAATATGACCGTATTAAAGAAGGAATGAAGTGGGGTTCAATCTTTTCTATTATTGCAGGATGCATTTTTGCAGTTACATATCTAAGCTTTAACGAACAACTTCTCAGGCTTTTTATGGAAAAAACCGTGAACGAAGAAACAGTGGTTTCAGGTATGGCGTTTTTAAAAACAGTATCACCGTTTTTCTGTTTTATAGGCTTAAAGCTTGTTTTTGATGGCGTTTTAAAAGGCACAGGATCAATGAAGCTTTTTATGGTGGTTACCTTTACCGACCTTATATTAAGGGTTATCCTTGCATTCGTTTTCGCTCCTATATGGGGTTACCAGGGTATTTGGTATTCCTGGCCGGTGGGTTGGACGGTAGCAACGATATTGTCCGTAATCTTTTATAAAGGTCTTTCTAAAAAATTGAAATAAAAAAAGTCGCACCCAAAATAATTTGAGTGCGACTTTTTTATTTAATTATTTTAATTCTGTTTTCTTACTATTCGATATTCGTCATCAGCTCTGAAATATGGACAGTTGTCGTTAGATGAAGTTAAAAACTTTAAATATTCATCTTCATCTAATTCAATATCGCAATAGTATTCTTCCAGATCTTCATCATATCTGTAGTTTTCACACATATCACACAAAGACATAATCAACCCTCTTTACTTATGATATTTACCATTGTTATTGATTTGAAAAGCTCTGTAAATCTGTTCTAAAAGCATAACTCTCATAAGCTGATGGGGGAAGGTCATAGGTGAAAAAGAAAGCTTGAAATTAGAAAGATTTTTAATTTCAGGTGAAAGACCGTAAGAGCTGCCGATAATGAAGGTTATATTACTTTTACCGTTTAAAGCAGCATCATTTATGGCTTTTGCAAAACTTTCACTTGATTTCTCTTTGCCCTCAATACACATCGAAAAAACATAACTGCCGTTAGGTATTTTCTTTTTAATTTCTTCTGCTTCTTTACTTAATGCAGTTGAAATCTCGTTTTCAGATGGGTTATCTGAAAGTCTTATGGGATTAAGCTCAAATATTTCTAATTTACCGTAAGCAGAAATACGTTTTGAATATTCGTCTACAGCATCACGTAAATATTTTTCTTTTAATTTTCCTAAAGCAATAATTGTAATGTTCATTATTCAAGACCTAAATATGGGGCAGGGTTTATTTTGTTACCGTTAATAATAACTTCAAAATGAAGGTGAGCACCAAAAGAATAACCTGTATTACCAACACGGCCGATAGCCTGACCTTTTGAAACAACATCACCAACGTTAACCATAATTGAGTTTTCAAGCATGTGAGCATAAAGCGTTTCAACACCATTGCCATGGTCAATAACAACGTAGTAACCATAACCACCGGTATTCCATCCTGCCTTTGTAACTGTACCCGTAGCACCTGCAACAATAAGTGAACCGGATGCTTTTGCACCTGAAATATCAATACCTTTGTGGTTACCAAGGCTTCTTAAACCATAGGGTGAAGTTACTGTAAAAAGACCAACAACCGGCCAACAGAAATAACCTGTTGTCTGAAGAACAGAATAGTTGCCAAGTGAAAGACTTTCAGCACGTATACCTCTTTCAACAACCTGTGAAACGGGTTTTTCAAGCGGAACGCTCATAAGATGTTCTGAAAGAACCTTTTTATCACCGATATAAGTAACAAGGTCTATAGCATATTCACTACCGTTTTGACCGTTTCTTCTTATCCTTGCGTCACCCATAAAAAGAGTGTTAGTTTGTATTTCAACTGTATCAAATTCAACTGTTGCAAGGCTTTTTTCGCATTCTGCGTGACGGATTGTAAGCACGCCTAATGTTCTTAAGGAAAGCTCTAACTGTTCAATAGACCATATTCTGTCATCTGATCTGTTGTAATATGCGTAAGTGAACGAAACATCTTCGGCAAACGAAACAGATGATGTGGGATAAATTTCTTTTGCTGCTTCAAGCTGTTGAACGAAAATCTTTTTTGCTGCTTGCCTGTCAGTAATAGCACAAAGGAGATCACCGTCAATATAAATTTCAGTAATTTTAATAAGCTCAGGTGAAAGCCTTGTTACAAGAGTTTCTGATAAGTTTTCATAATTTTCAATGTTAAATGGCTCAGTTGCTGTTTCTTCAGTAGTAAAGTTATCAACTGATGATAAGTTTAAATACTGTGCAGCAAGATTTTGTGCAAGATCAGCATCACTCTGGGTGGGTGCATAGCCTATAACTTCACCATCAAGAATAAGTGCAACTGCATCTATTTTTCTGTTGTTTGAGTATAAATATAAGCCGGATACAGCGATAATAGCGAAAATAAGAATAAAAGCAATGCTTCGTTTGAAAAAAGTTTTAAAAGAAGAAAATGAGTTTTTATTAAATTTGAAAAATCTTTTTACGGAATTACCGATAAGCCTTGCAAAAGCTGAGAAAATATCCTCAATAGCAAGACCTAAATTACATATGTAAATGTAAAGAGTTTTAAATATAATTCCCATAGTAACTCACTTTCAAAAAACAATAAAAATACTATACCATATAAATGGCTTTTTAACAAGAGCTTTGAAGAGTTTTAAAGGTTTGTTTTAAAAGAATTTACAAATAAAAGGGGAGTGTATTTATCATACACTCCCGAGCTGTTTTCTGTTGAATTTTAAAATACGTCTGACTCAATGTAATCTACACCAAGAGCACGGCAGTAATTAAGTGAAAGAATATCGTTAGCAGTCCAAAGACCAACCTTTAAGCCTTTGTCGTGAAATTCTTTAACCATTTTTGGCGTTGCAACCTTGTATTCAGCATCAATATCAAAGCCGTATTCAATACATCTGTGATAATCACCACAGTTTTTGCCGTAGGTGAGCATAATCTGTAAATCGGGGAAAGCTTCGTGAGCTTTTATTAAATTATCAAATTCAAAAGATTGAAGCTGACATTTTGAAAGATCGTAAATTTCACCGGCCATTGTAAATAATTTGTTGATTTGTTCATCTGTAAAATCGCCTTTAAGCTCAATAAAGCAAATCATATTTGCGTCACGACATATCTCAAGATATCTTTCGAAAGTACAAATATAAACTGTTTCGTCACTTTTTTTATTTAAAAGTGGTTTTTGTGAAAGCTCTTCGTATGTTGCTTCAGCAACTAATAATTCTGTGCCGTCAATAAACTTAGCTTCGTCGTTGTGGTTAACAACAAAAACACCGTCTTTTGTAATTCTTACATCTGTTTCAATACCACCTGAGCCGTGAGCAACTGCCGCAGTAAAGGCAGCTTCTGTATTGTCAGGGTGTTTTGAACTGTAGCCTCTGTGAGCTATCATACAAATATCCTTATGAAGCTCTTTATTTAAAAAGTGAAGTCCTATTGTTGCACCTGCAACAACACCTGCACCGATTGCAATGTTTCTTACTGCTTTTTTCATATTTATCACATCCGAAATTAAAATCTTTAAATATTTTATAGGAATGATGTTAGTTTGTCAACGAGTTGGCTATATTTTTATTTAACACAATAATAATGTATTGAGTATTTTTTAAATGTGTGGTAAAATAAATTGGAATATGTATTTTGGGAAGTGATTTTTTGAAGAGTTGCGATATAAATATTAGAGACCCGTTTGTGCTTGTTTACAACGAAAAATATTATATGTACGGCACAAGAGCAGCCAATTTCGGTATAAAAACAAAAGGTTTTGATGTTTATATTGGTGATGATCTTGAAAACTGGTCAGACCCTATTGAGATTTTTGATTCTTCAAAATGTGGACTCAATACAGAAGTTAACTGGGCACCCGAAGTTCATTTTTATAAAGGCAGTTTTTATATGTTCGCAACATTTACAAAGCCAAATGGTTTAAGAGGTACATATGTTTTAAAAAGTGAAACTCCCGACGGCGAATTTAAACCACATTCAGATGGTGCTATAACACCTTTTGAATGGGAGTGCCTTGATGGTACTTTATATATCGAAAATGGTAAGCCTTACTGTGTGTTCTGTCACGAGCATACTCAGATTTTAAACGGTACAGTTTGTTTTGTAGAGTTAAGTGGTGATTTAACCCGTGCAGTAAGTGAGCCTATAGAGTTATTTGACGCAGGTTCATATCTTAAAAAGGTAGCAACCGAGTCTTCTCATAATGTTACAGATGGTCCGTTTATGTATAAAATGGAAGATGGTAAGCTTCTTATGATATGGTC
>JAZOSL010000100.1:0-10393 GCA_045657085.1 Acutalibacteraceae bacterium
GACATCGATTACTTCGGCAATATCGACCTGCGTGTGTGTCAGGTTGTCGATCCTGAGAAGACGTTCCGCATGGAGCTGCCGCGCTGCGTCACGAAGGCGTACGGATATCAATTCATATAAAATAGAAAAGCCATTACAATCCCCATCTAAGAAAACACCGTCAGAAAATCTTGTAACGTCAGGTCTGTTATTTGCATTTTTAAAAACTTCGACTTCAACGTCATATAAGCTTACAACGTCATAAAGCTTAATTTCTTCTCCGTTTTCTATGTAAATATCAATTTTAGTTTCAAAATTATCATTGTCTATATTATAAGTTTTTATTGTAAAGCTTGTTTTACCATTTATAGTAACGGGATCAGTTATAACCTTACCCGAAATGTCTGCTATTCTGCCGTCGAGTTTCAAGCAAGGCTCAACCTTTATTTCGTCAAAGCAAAAACATAACAAGCTGCTTATAAAAACACCTGCACATACGGTTGGTATAATAATTTTTTCACGTAATTTTAATGGCTTTATGAAATACAAAAACAAGACCAATGCCCCAATAATAACAGTAACCGGTAAAATCTGTTTACCACACAAAGAAAATGCAAAACAGATTATAAAAACTGTTATTCCTAAAACGGACATCGGTCTTTTCATTTTTATTTTTCCTTTTTCAGCACAAGCTTAATATCTTCTCAACCTGCAGGCCATGTAAAGTTTCTGCCTGACATAAGATGAAAATGAATATGTTTTACTGTCTGACCTGCACTGTCACCACAGTTGTTTACAACACGGAAACCATCGGACATATTGTTATCTTTAGCAATTTTTGCAATAACCTCGAAAATATGAGCAATAACGCCACTATTTTCTTCAGTAATATCTGCAGCAGATGTTATATGCTTTTTAGGTATAACAAGAATGTGTGTAGGTGCCTGGGGCTCAAGGTCGTTAAATGCAACAACTGTATCGTCTTCATAAACCTTTGTTGCAGGTATTTCACCATTTGCTATTTTACAAAAAATGCAATCCATTTTGCTACACCTTATCTTTCAACTGACTTTGCAGTTATAATATTGCCTTCAGCAGTTTTATAGCTGATCTTAACAGTATCACCTACGTTAAGAATAACAACTGTTTCGTCTGCTGCTGCAGAAATTGAATAATAAGTGCTGTTACCATCAAGTGCGATATAGTAAATACTGTTGCCGTTAATAACAACAGGACGAATATCTGTGATAACACCTGTAATAGTTTCTAATTTTGCAGGTTCTTTGTTACCAGCATCATTGTTATCTGTATCACCCGCTATTGAATCAGGAAGAATAGCATTATAGTTAATATCAAGAACTTTTTTTGTACTTACTTTAACCTTGTTTACATATGCTTTAAGACAAGCCTCGAGATCAGGGTTATCGTCATCTTCACTTCTAACAGCATCCTGAACTCTTTCAACACTAACCATTGCGTAACTCTTAACAACGTTATTATCTTTAAGAGCCATAAAGTATGTTGCTTCACCATCAATGTTAAGAAGTATTGGGAATGTAGCATCCCATTTTTTATCGGCAACAATACCTTCTGCAGATAATTCAGCACCTGCTTCTGTTGTACCTGAGATTCTTTGGAATACTGCTTCTTTTGTACGTTGGTTAATAATAGCAAAACCAACAATAGAGTCGTCATTTGTAACAGATGTAACACCTGTGTAAAGCCAAACGTCATCACCACTTGCAATGTAGCTGGAACCAACAGTTGTAGAAACAACACCACTCTGACCAATGTAAGCATTGATAAAGCCACCATTGTATTTACCATAGTAGTTATACTGCTGAACAAGAAGGTCTTCTGAATAAATCTGGTCGATCCACTGAATTGCTTCGTCGTTTTTAACTGTTTCGATATCATAGTATTGAATATTATTCTTATCGCAAGCATCAACAAGAACAACGCCAAT
Source organism: Acutalibacteraceae bacterium (assembly GCA_045657085.1). Classification (GTDB taxonomy): domain Bacteria; phylum Bacillota; class Clostridia; order Oscillospirales; family Acutalibacteraceae; genus DTU089. Next base: position 1,946 of record JAZOSL010000100.1, read on the forward strand.
AACGTCTGAACCACCGATAAGACCAACAGTTTTATCAATTCTTTCACATACCCACCAAGGATGGCCGTTTTCATCTATTTCAAGAGAAGGTGTACCAAACATATATGTGGGGAAAGCGAAACGAAGCACACGAGAAAGTTTTTCGTTAAAATATTCGCTTGTAGACACCTTGATGTTAGGAAGGTTCATATTTTCAAGAACAACTGCATTTGCTTCCTGTGTATACATATTAACTGCAAGGTAAGCAGGAAGACCGTCACGGGTATTCTTAATCCATTTGAATACGTCACCATATTTAAGTGGGAATATTCTGTAAGGATTGCCCTTATAGTTAATCTGAGTTGAGTAAGTTTCGTCAATAACGAACTGTGAAACCCATTCGGAAAGGTCACCTAACTTTTTATTAGCAAGGTTTAATGCAACGTCCTTATCTATCATAGGAACACTGCTGAAATCTTCAAGGCTTGTAATAGTGGTGATACTATCTTCTGATTCACCGAAGTTTTCGGTTTTAACTTCAATAATTTCACTATATGCCTTTGCACGGAAAAGTGCTGCAGAAGTAATGTAACCTACGCCAAGAATCAAAGCAAAAACAAGACCGATTGCAACAGGTACAATAGACTGCTTCTTCACGTATGCAATGTACTCCGGCTTTACAAACGCCATAGAAGTAAGGAAGGTCATACCTACGTAAATTGCAATAACAACTGCAATAAAGTAGTAAAAATCTAAAGATTTAAAGTTGAGTGCCGGAAGCATCATATAATATGCAACTGCACCACCTATAAGAGTTACAATAATGTTGATAATGATTTTAAGAACTTTTTTATCCGGTGGTATAACAACCTCTTTAGGTCTTCCTTTGCCGGAAAAATCAACCTTAATAGGATCCATTAAAACAACAACCTTTCATTATAAATTTCCTAGAATTAACTATTTAACATAGCAATTATTATAACCTACCATATGGTTAATTACAAGCATTAAATTGTTAATAATCAACCGTTTTTATCGAATTTCCAATCGGATACTGTCGAATAAAATTTATACCCTTCACCTAAACCGGTCATATTGGGATTTACAGAAACAATATTTTTTCTGTAAAACAATGGTATAAACGGTACAGACGTTAAAAATTCATTAATAAATTCAGCTGTGGTTTTTTCACCTTTTCTGAAAAGATGGTACGCGTTTTTTATATCGGATGAAATACCATAGTTTAAACTGCCACTTTCGTTAAAGAACATTCTTAAATCACAGTTAGGTGTAAGTAAAACCTCACCTACGTAAAAGCTGTAATGACCTTCACTTAAAGCAAGCAGAAATTCTTCCTGTGTTTCTTTTTTTGTTATAGTAACATTAAAGCCTAATTTTTGAAGTGATGCTTTAAAATTTTCAGCAATTGTAATTTTATAAGGATTTTCGGTACAAACAAGTATATTCACATTAAGGTTTATACCACCATTACCCCTTACACCATCACTATTCACCTGATTAAACCCATCGTTCTCAAGCAATGTAATCGCTTTTTCAACATCACCTTTAATTAATGGTAAATCCAGGCCGTTCAACTCATAGAAATCGTTTTTGTACGGTGTTGTTACAGGGCTGCCTTGTCCGAGATAGGATGAAGCACTGATAACCGAACGGTCAATACCAATGTTTACAGCCTGACGAATTGAACTTATTGAAGTAATACTCCCCGCCCATAAGGAGTTAACCCCTATATAAACAAGACTATCAGTTTCAACTGAAATAGTTTTTGAAGAAAGGTTAAAATATTTACCATTACTTAAATCGTTTTTGTACACACTGATTTCATTAGCCTTAAACGGATACACAGGTCCTGAAATACCTGCCATATCATAAAGAGCTATTTGTTTGTTAGTTTCACCGGAATAATCACGATGATGTTTATTTGCCTGCAAATATGGTGCTTCAGAAAAATATTCAATATAATATTTTCCGGTTCCTAAATAAACTCCGTTTGCGTCTTTCACTATAGGGAAATTAAGTGAATTATTTACAAGTGGATCAACTGAGCTAAGTGTAAAAGCAACAGTATAGTTATCAATCACACTGATACTTGTTATATTAAAAAGCTGATCACTATAAAACTGACTTTTTTTCGCTTTTTCAAAAGAGTCTTTTATATGCCTTGCCAACAATTCAGTGCCATCACTGAACTTAATCTTTTGTTTAAGTTTGACGGTTACCGTTTTGTTCTTTATAGTACTACCTGAAGAAATCAAATTTTCACCTTTACCGTCAGGAGTTGCATAAAACAAACTTTCAAATAATATGGGTATCAAATCTCTGTTAAGAGAAGATTCGGTTGAAAACGGATCAAAATCTGATGCAGAAGTATACGGCAAAGAAATATCAGATGCAATAACAGGTGTAGGAAGCACGTACTCTTCAGTTGTTTCAGGCTCATCTACGTTATTATCGCAAGAAAACAATGTAAAACAAAAAGAAAGCACAAGCATTATTGCAACTATCTTTTTCATTTTACCGACACCCTTTCAATATTAATTGCTTTACCTGTTTTTTCATCAATATCAATAAGGCAACCACTCATACAGTATTCACCCTGAGCATTTTCGAATCTTACAGGTAAATTGGTTTTGAATTTTTTAATAGCAAGGTCAGGCTTTATACCCAAAACAGATTGTACCGGTCCTGTCATTCCTAAGTCGGTTATATATGCTGTTCCGTTTGGTAAAATTTGTTCATCAGCAGTCTGAACGTGCGTGTGGGTACCTAAAACAGCAGTAACTTTACCATCAAGATAAAAACCCATAGCTCTTTTTTCTGCAGTAGCTTCTGCATGGAAATCAAGAACAACTGTTTTGCAACCATCTGTTTCTTGAAGAGCTTTCCCGATTTCATTAAAAGGGTTGCCTAAAGGCTCAGAATAAACAGTCCCCATCATATTTATAACTGCAATTCTGTATCTCCCCTTATCAATTATACCTACACCTCTACCGGGTGCACCATTCGGGAAATTGTATGGTCTTATTACGGGAACATTCCCATCGAGATATTCCATAATCTCAAATCTTTTATAGGTATGGTTACCTAACGTAATAAAATCGACACCACTTGAAAAAAGCATTTCACAGGAATGAGGTGTAACACCATTACCCTGAGCTGAGTTTTCACCGTTTGCAATACAAACGTCAATATTATTTTCTCTTTTATACGAAGGTAAGGTTTTCAATAAAAAATTGCAACCACCTTCACCAACTACATCACCCAAAAAGAGCAATCGCATATTTTTACCATCGTTTCTATACATAGATTAAAAGCGAAACTCTCTTTGATATGTTACCTCATAGAGTTCCGCTTTTATATTAATTATTTTGCAAAATCAATAGCTCGGCTTTCTCTGATTACGTTAACCTTAATCTGACCGGGATATTCAAGTTCACCTTCAATTTTCTTAACAATGTCTCTTGCAAGAAGGACCATCTGATCATCAGAAACTGCATCAGGCTTAACCATAATACGAACTTCACGACCAGCCTGAATAGCAAATGCATTATCAACACCTTCAAATGATGTTGTAATTTCTTCAAGCTTCTGTAAACGTTGAATATAAGATTCAATGTTTTCACGTCTTGCACCGGGACGAGCAGCTGAAATAGCATCTGCAGCCTGAACAAGACAAGCGATAACTGTTTTAGCTTCAACGTCACCGTGGTGAGCCTGAATAGCGTGAATAACTTGTTCGTTTTCTTTATTTTTTCTCGCAACGTCAACACCCAATTCGATATGGGTACCCTCTTTTTCATGGTCAAGAGCTTTACCGATATCGTGAAGAAGACCTGCTCTTTTTGCAAGCTTAACGTCCGCACCTAATTCAGCTGCCATAAGACCTGCAAGGTAAGAAACCTCAAGTGAATGGTTAAGAACATTCTGACCGTAACTTGTACGATATTTAAGCTTACCAAGAAGTTTGACAAGTTCACCGTTAAGACCGTTAACACCTGCATCAATAACAGCTTTTTCACCTGTCTGACGAATGGTGTTTTCAACCTCACGTTTTGACTTTTCAAACATTTCTTCAATTCTTGCCGGATGAATTCTGCCATCGGAAACGAGTTTTTCAAGAGTAAGTCTTGCGATTTCACGTCTGACAGGTACAAAGCAAGAAACTGTAATTGCTTCAGGTGTATCGTCAATAATAAGGTCAACACCTGTAATTGTTTCGATTGTACGGATATTTCTACCCTCTCTACCGATAATTCTACCTTTCATTTCGTCGTTAGGAATGTTAACAACTGAAACAGTAGCTTCTGCCGCGTGGTCGGCAGCACAACGCTGAATAGCTCCTGAAATAATTTCACCTGCAAGCTTATCCATATCGTCTTTAATCTGTTGTTCGTAATCGAAAATCTTTGTAGCTTTCTCGTGAGTGAGCTGTTCATCAAGTGTTTTAAGAAGAATATCTTTAGCCTGCTCTTTTGAGTAGCCTGAAATTCTTTCAAGTATTTCAAGCTGACTTCTTTTGAGTGACTCAACTTCTTGCTCTTTTTCTTCTAAGTCTTTGAGTTTTTTTGCAAAAGCTTCTTCTTTTTTCTCTTGATTTTCTACCTTTTTGTCAAGGCTTTCTTCTTTTTGAATAATACGTCTTTCCTGACGTTGCACTTCTGCACGTCTTTCACGTAAGTCATGCTCAGTTTCACTTCTGAGTTTGTGGATTTCATCTTTAGCTTCAAGAATTGCTTCTTTTTTCTTCTGCTCAGCTTCATTCATAGCGTTATTAACTATTCTTGCAGCTTCATCGGTAGCAGAACCGATAGCAGCCTCAGCAACCTTTTTACGGTGAACTCCACCGAGGACAAACCCTGCTGCTGCACCGATAACCAATGCAACAACTATAAGGATTATTGAAATAGGTTCCATTTAACTATGCCCCTTTCATAAAAAATAAATAAAAAACAAAACGTGACGGAAATGCAAAGCACATTCCGTCACAGAAAACAACAGCAGAACTGTTGATATTATAATAAAAGTTTTGTCGCAGACGTTCACACGTGTGCGTATACATATCTATAAAATTAATATAAAAACACCATAACAAAAAGTTATGTAAAACAAGAATATTGCAAATGAAAATATATAAAAATATAAATAACAAAACCATTATCATATAGTACGGATAGTGCATTATTACCACAAATAATACATCATCTTGTATATTATAATAAATAAATACATATTAGTCAAGACAAATAGCTAAATAAAACACAATTTTTTTGCTGAAATTTGTATAAAAATCATCAAAAAACACAATATTGCATTTACACCAATCTATTTGGTTTCCCGATAAAAAAGGTTGTGCACCAGCTGCACAACCTAAAAACGAAAACACATTTCAACTCATCAGTTGTTCAATTCGTTGTTCTTTTTCTGCAATAAACCTTTTGCAATAAAAAGCATTAGCAAACTCAACAATTTTGTCCATCTGAATGCTATCAAAGAATGCACTGAATGCAAATGAAAAAAGTGGAACCGATCTGCCTAGAACCATTTTCGCAAGCCTTTTACCTATTTGCTCATAAATTTCTTTAAAAAGTCTTTCTTCTAGAGTTTTCTTATTCTTTTCTTCACGGGTAATCTCAGCATTATTTTCTGCATAAGCTATGATGTTCTTCAAAATAATTTCGGTTGTAGAAATACCATCATCTAAAGCTTTTACTCCGTTATTAAAATTCAATGACATAAAAGCATCGATTGAAGCAGACAATTCATCAACACTTTCACTCCCATTCAGAGCATTTACAAATACACTACCGGCTATAACAAGCTCAACGGGGTCATTTTTCACGTCGTAACCATAATACATAGCCACACTCTGAACAGCTTTATAAAAAAGGAACGTACTTAAAACAAGGTTGAAAGGAATGCCACCAAAGCCCATTGCACCTGTAGCACCACCCTCAATGAATGCATACGTAGTGTTTTGTTGCTTGTCTGCCATAACAACCGAAGACACTTCATAGCCACGTAAAAGACAAATTTCGTTTATATCCTGAACTACAACAGGTGAATTATTGTTAAGATTTTTAAGAATAGTGTTTTTACTCACACCGTAACGAACAGTTTTTTGTTCTAATGTGCCAAACCCTTCTGATAGAATTTCAATACCCTTGAGATACCATTCCTGTTCAGTTACACTCTTTTTCGCAGCTCTGCCACGTTTTTTTATATCTTCCGGAATGAAATCAGCAGCTCGCGAAGTTATGTGAGAAAAAGTATTTCCATTTAACTTTTCGCGATATTTGTAAGTAATTTCATCAAATAATAACATTTCTTTTTCATCAATAACAGGAAACGGTACAGCCCTGCTCATAAAACCACTCCTCAAAGTGTAAATAATCACCGAAACATTATTTTAAGTATATCATTTTGATTTGCGAAAAACAAGATTTCCCAAAACACAAAATAACACACACTATTTTCTATTGCATTTAATATATTATTGTGATACAATACCTTCCGTTGTAAAAACTGTGACTGACAAAAAAGCTTCACAATTCAAACATTTTTGAAACTTAATATTCGTGGGTGTGGCGAAATGGCGCAGCGGTCAAAATTTCTGCGAGTGAACAACGAGCAAAAGAAATTTTGGGTACCGTAAGAGTCCTTGAACAAACTCATTTCTAAAACCAAACTGTTTAGTGCAACAATAAAATATGCGGGTATGGTGGAATTGGCAGACACGCAAGATTTAGGTTCTTGTGCCGAGAGGTGTACAGGTTCGACCCCTGCTACCCGCACCAATAACGAAAGAGTCACTTCTGTGGCTCTTTTATTATTTTGTGAGAAAGAAAAATAAGACTTGAACCTGCCCTCACCGAAAGCGAACATAAAAAAGGCCTACCCCATACACGAAGACAACAGGTATGAGGTAGGCAATAAACAAAACAGACTATTTTATTATGATTCTTTATAGCACTCGAAGATTTTTTCTACACGTTCTTTATCTTCTTTTTTGTTTTTCGTTAATGCACTTACGAGAGGGACAACCACGAAGGATATTGCCATTGCGGCAACACCCATTCCAGGAGATTTAGTAGCAGCTGCAGAGAATCCTGAATTCAATGTAATTACTAACGTTGCACCACCGACTGTGAGAAAACCTGCAAAGATACCTGAACAAGCACCAATTTTTGTAATTTTCTTTGAGAAAAGTCCCCAGATGTACGGACCGATGAAGCAACCTGAAACAAGACCCCATGAGAAAGACATAAGACTTACGATAATCGGAATATTCTGTGTTGCGAAAATAAAAGAACAAGCAACGAATGTAAAGCAAAGAAGTCTTGTGAGAAGCATCTGTGTTTCTGATTTTGTAGGTTTCTTTCTTACTGCAGGGATAAGGTCAACTGCAACTGCTGAAGCTGATGTGAGAACAACTGACTGAAGTGTTGACATTGATGCAGAAAGAAGGAGAACCATAACAATAGCAAGAAGGATAACACCTAAAGTTCCGTTACCGAGCACTTTCATAAGAAGTGTGGGGATAACTGCATCAACACCACCTTCGGGAAGATGACCACCAAGAATAAGTCTTGATGTTGAACCGATAAGGTATGCACCACAACCGATTACTGTACAGAAAATTGTTGAAATAATTGTACCACGTTTAATAGCTGCTGTGTCCTTGATAGCATAGAACTTGCCTATCATCTGTGGAAGACCCCAAGTACCGAAGCTTGTAAGCATAATATTGAAGCAAAGGAATCTGAAGGATGAACCACCAAAGATATTTGTAAGCTGACTTCCTGTTATAGGGTTTGGGTCATCGGGAAGAGATTTAAAGTTGGAAAGGTTTTCTATAAGACCTGTAAAACCACCAACATCGCCGTGACTGAGAACTGCTATAACAAGTAAGATAACTCCTGCAATCATAATAACGCCCTGAACCAAATCAGTGTATGATGTTGCGATATAACCACCTGCAACAAGGTAAATTGCAGTAAGACAAGCAATCATAAGCATCCACACCCATGTTTCAACACCAGGGAAAACTGCACTGAAAAGTGAACCGAGACCTTTGTAAACTGCTGCTGAATAAGGAACAAGGAAAACGAAGATAATTACAGAAGCCATAATCTTCATACCTTTGGAGCCGTATCTTTTTTCAAAATAATCAGGCATTGTTCTTGCACCGAGTTTTTTTGTCATTTTTCTTGTTCGGTTTGCGAACAAAAGCCACGAAAGAAGACAACCAAGAACTGCATTACCGATACCAATCCAAATCGCACCGATACCGATGTTCCATCCGTGCTGACCTGCATAGCCTATAAATACTACCGCGGAAAAATACGTGGTGCCGTATGCAAAGGCGGTGGACCATGCGCCGATATTGCGGCCGCCGATCAGAAATCCGTCAAGCGTTTTCGATTTTCCATAGCTGATACAGCCGATGAG